>NZ_JBHWBP010000492.1:0-4403 GCF_042735575.1 Streptomyces sp. NPDC059564
GCGGCACCCGGTGTTCCGGGTGCCGCCCTGAGGCGTTTCCTGTGCGGGGCGCGGTGCTACTCGCGCATGACCTCGGGCTCGTGGCGGCGCAGCAGCCGGGCCACGGCGAAGCCGCAGATGATGCCGAGCAGCAGCAGGACCGAGACGTCCAGGAACCACTGGCCGGCGGTGGGGTCCCACAGCGGGTCGGTGTTGGTGGGGTTCTCGGGGTCCCACGGCGCCATGAGCTTGCCGAGGTTCAGGGTGGTGCCCGCGGCGGCGATGGACCAGCGCGAGGGCATCAGGTAGGCGAACTGCTCCAGGCCGATCTTGTCGTACAGCTGGAACAGGATGCCGGTGAAGACGACCTGGATGATCGCGAACATGACGAGCAGCGGCATGGTCTTCTCGGCGGTCTTCACCAGCGAGGAGATCACGAGGCCGAACATCATCGCGGTGAGGCCCAGCGCGCTGACCGAGATGCACAGCTCAACGGCCGGCGGCATGAGCAGGCCCTCGGCGGGCAGCTTGCGCGGGGTGAAGGCGATGGCGCAGATGATCACGCCCTGGATGATCGTGATCACGCCGAGGACGATCACCTTCGACATGAGGTACGCGGACCGGGACAGGCCGGTCGCGCGCTCACGTTCGTAGATGACGCGTTCCTTGATCAGCTCGCGGACCGAGTTGGCGGCGCCCGAGAAGCACATGCCGACCGCGAGGATCAGCATGATCGTGCCGGCGTCGCCGTTGAAGCGGCTCGGCGGGGTCGGCGGTGCCAGGCCGAACTTCGCGGGGATCACCGTGGAGACGACGCCCAGGACCGCGGGCAGCAGCACCATCAGGGCCAGGAAGCCCTTGTCGGAGGCGATCACCGAGACGTAGCGGCGGATCAGCGTCCACAGCTGCGAACCCCAGCCCTGCGGCTTCGGCGGGTTCATCTGCTGCGGCGTGGGCATCGCGACCGGCTGCGGGGCGACGGAGTCGAGGTCGGCGGCGTAGAGCTGGTAGTGCTGCGAGCCCTTCCAGCGGCCGGCCCAGTCGTAGTCGCGGTAGTTCTCGAAGGCGGAGAACACGTCGGCCCAGGTGGTGTAGCCGAAGAAGTTCAGCGCCTCGTCCGGCGGGCCGAAGTAGGCCACGGAACCGCCCGGGGCCATCACCAGCAGCTTGTCGCACAGCGCCAGCTCGGCGACGGAGTGCGTGACGACGAGGACCGTGCGGCCGTCGTCGGCGAGGCCGCGCAGCAGCTGCATGACGTCGCGGTCCATGCCCGGGTCGAGGCCGGAGGTCGGCTCGTCCAGGAAGATCAGCGAGGGCTTGGTGAGCAGCTCCAGGGCCACGGACACGCGCTTGCGCTGACCACCGGAGAGCGAGGTGATCTTCTTGTCTTTGTGGATGTCGAGCTTGAGCTCGCGCAGCACCTCGTCGATGCGGGCGGCGCGCTCGGACTCGGCGGTGTCGCCCGGGAAGCGGAGCTTGGCCGCGTACTTGAGCGCGGTGCTGACCTTCAGCTCCTTGTGCAGGATGTCGTCCTGCGGGACCAGGCCGATGCGCTGGCGGAGCTCCGCGAACTGCTTGTACAGGTTGCGGTTGTCGTAGAGGACGTCGCCCTCGTTGGCCGGGCGGTAGCCGGTCAGCGCCTTGAGCAGCGTCGACTTGCCGGAGCCGGAGGGGCCGATGACTCCGATGAGCGACTTCTCCGGGACGCCGAAGGTGACGTCCTTGAGGATCTGCTTGCCGCCGTCGACCGTGACCGTGAGGTGGCGGGCCGAGAAGGAGACGTCACCGGTGTCGACGAACTCTTCCAGCCGGTCCCCGACGATCCGGAACGTCGAGTGGCCGACGCCGACGATGTCGTTCGGGCCGAGCAGCGCGGTGCCGGACTTGGCGAGCGGCTGACCGTTGACGTAGGTGCCGTTGTGGCTTCCGAGGTCGTGGATCTCGAAGCGTCCGCCGGTGGAGCGGAACTCCGCGTGGTGGCGCGAGACCTGGAGGTCCGAGACGACGAGCTCGTTCTCCAGGGCACGGCCGATGCGCATGACGCGGCCGACGGCGATCTGGTGGAACGTCGTCGGGCTGCGGTCACCGCCGTGGGCCGGGACGGAGGGCTGCGCCGGGCCGCCGCCGTGCTGCTGCTGCTGCTGCGGCACGTACGGCTGCTGGTGCTGCGGCTGCTGCTGCGGCTGATGGGCCTGCTGCTGCGGCTGCTGGTTCCAGGCGGGCTGCTGCGGCTGCTGCTGGACCGGGGCCTGGTAGGCCGGGGCCTGCTGCTGCGGTGCGTGTGCCTGGGCCTGCTGGGCGACCGGGGCCTGGTAGGCCGGCTGCTGCGCGGCGGCGGCGCCGCTCGGATTCAGCCGCGGGCCGTCGGTCGCGTTGCCCAGGTGGACCGGCGTTCCGGGCACGAGGTCGGTCTGCTGGACCCGGGCACCGTGCACGTACGTGCCGTTGGTGCTGCCGTGGTCCTCGATGACCCAACCCCGGCCGTTCCAGCTGATGGTGGCGTGCCGCCACGACACCCGGGCGTCATCGATCACCACGTCTCCCTGGGGATCGCGCCCCAGCGAGTACGACCTGGACGGATCGAGCGTCCAGGTCCTTCCATTCAATTCCAGTACGAGTTCCGGCACTCCAGCCCCACTTAGGTCCCCCGAGAATCCCCCTGCTGCCAGGGAGTCTAGGGATGGCGAACATCCGGGGGAACTATTTCAGGCCTGGAGCCACATGTGGAATCGGGGCCTTCCGAGGGCGTCTACGTCTGCCCGTTGACGGGGTCGAAAGCCACCCGGAGAGTGAGATAGGGGACTTCTCGGCCGGGCCGCGGCCGGCTGACCCGTCGCGTACCGCTCGGTAGTGATCGGGGGTCACCGCATGCGCCGCGTTGGTTTTCGCTGGGGAGAGGTGCTGCTGTCCGGGGCCGCCGCGGTGGGGTGGTCGGTGGCCGTCATGGCGGGGGTGGCCGCGCTGGGGCTGCGTCTGCTGGGCGCCGACGCGGCGGGCGGGTCGACGGTGGCGTTGACGGCGGCCGTGGTGGTGCTGGCGGTGGGCGGTTCGGTGACGCCGACCGGGGACGTGACGGCGTTCGGGGGCGTGGCGGCCGGCGCGGGGGCGCGGGGTTCGCTGGACGTGATGCCGTTGGGGGTGGCGCTCGCGGGGGCGCTGGTGCTGGGGCTGGTGTTCCTGCGGTCGGTGCGGGCCGGGGCGGGATGGGACGAACTCGGGGCCCGGGTGGCGGTGGTGGGCGTGCTGTTCACCGGTACCGCCGGCGGGCTGGCGTGGGCGGGGCACGACGTGGTCACGGTGCCGGGGCCCGTGCCGGTGCCGCGGGCGCCGGTGACGGTGGGGGTTCCGGGGATCGGGGACATCGGGGGGCTGCTGCCGCTGCCGGACCGGGTCGGGGAGCTGATCCGGGTCCGGGCGCGGGTGGGCTTCGCGGTGGACCTCGCGCCGACGCTGCTGGGTGCGGGGGTGTGGGTGGCGGTGGTGCTGGGGGTGGCGCTGCTGGCCTCGCGGCGCGGTCCGGCGGCGTGGGCCCGGCTGCGGCCCGCGGTGTCGGCGGTGGTGGCGGCGCTGCTGGTGGCGGTGGTGGCCGGGCTGGCCGCGGCCGGGTGGGCGGCCGCGCGGGACGCGCATCCGGGGCGGGTGGCGGGGGCGGCGCTGCTGGGGGCTCCGAACGGGAGCTGGACGGGGGTGCTGCTGGGGCTGTTCGTACCGCTGCGGGGGCGGGCGTCCGGGGAGTTCGGGCGGCTGCTGCCGGATCCGCTCGACCGGCTGATGGGGGTGTCGCGGTGGGAGCCGGTGACGGTGAGCCGGCTGGCGGAGTACGACGGGCGGGTGTGGCTGCTGGTCGCGGGGGCGGGGCTGCTGATGCTGTACGCGGGGGTGCTGGCCGCCGTACGGAGCCCAGGGCGCGGGATCCTGCCGTGCGCGGTGCGGCTGGGGGTGGTGTGCGGGGTGACGCTGGCGGGGCTGGTGTGGCTGACGGGCCTGTCGGCGGACGCGTCGCTCGCGGTGCTCGGGGTCGACGTGGTGGACGCCGATGTGGCCCTCCGGGGCCGTGCGGCCCACGCGGCCCTCCTGGGCACGGCCTGGGGCGCCACCGCCGGCGCCACGGGCGCGACCCTGACCCGCCGCCGGGCCGCTCCCCCGGCCGCCCAACGCCCCGCCGGGCGACCGCCCCCGGCCGCAGCCCCGCCAACGCGCGGTTGGTCCCCGGGCGGGCGGCCCCGGGCCACACCACCGGGCGAGTCGTCCCCGGGCACACCGCCGGGCGGCCCGTCCCCGGACGCACCGACGCCATGGCCGTCCCCGCAAGCGCCGACGGGCGATCCGGACCCGCACCGGGACCCGGACGCCTCCTGGGACGTGACGGTCACCGGGATCCCGCCCCGGCTCCCGCGCCCGGCCCAACCGCCGCGGCGTCCCCC
>NZ_JBHWBP010000493.1:0-4401 GCF_042735575.1 Streptomyces sp. NPDC059564
CTGCGGCCCGCGGACCCGGAGCGGCTGATCGCCGTGTTCGCGGACCGGAGTCTGTGGGGGCGCAGCGGGGGCGTGCCGATCCTGCCGTGCACCCTCGACCACAACAGCCTGGTCGGGGCGGCGGAACTGGCGTGGCAGCCGGTACTGGACGACCCGCTCGGCGCCCTGGGCGCGGCGGCCTGAGCCGGTCCCGAGGGCGCCCCGCCGGGTGCCCGCGCGGTGGCCCCGGGACCGGCGGCGGTGGCGCCGCCCGGGGCGGGCGCGCCCGGGCCTTCGCGGGCGTCAGCCGGGCGCGGTGCCGGCCGGGACCGGTACCGGCACGGTGTCGGAGACGGCCTGCGCGTCCACGGCTTCGAGCACCGGCCGGGCGGGCTCTCGTACCGGCTTGTTCACGCCGATACGGACCGTGGCGGTCGGCGCGGCCGGGGCGGGGCCGGCCCGCAGCGAGAACCACACCACCTTGCCGGGACCGTCCGGCTGCGGCCGGGCCCCCCAGGCCTCGCTGACGGCCTCCACGAGCGCGAGCCCGCGACCGCAGGTCTCCAGCGTGTCGGCCTCCCGCAGCACGGGCAGCCGTGGATCGCTGTCGTGGACGGAGACGGTCAGCCGCCCGAGGCGGAGCTCGATCTCGACCGTGCAGACCTTGTCGGGCTGCGCATGGCGGTGGACGTTGCTGAGCAGCTCCGTCACGCCGAGCGCAGCCCGGTCTATGAGCGGGTCGAGCTGCCAGTGGCGCAGTTGCGCCGAGACGATTCTGCGGACCTGACCGATCCGCGCGGGCAAGGCCTGCAGTTCGACGACGCAGTGCCTGCGGGAATGACTGATCACGGCTGCGACTCCCCGACATCAGTGTTACGGGTGCTGCACCCTCGGTAGCAGACCACCAGCGTCACCCACGGTGGCCCCGGCTGCAACCGAACGCGACCGAAAGCGATCCGCATAGAAACCCAAAGTAACCATTTGTGCAGGTGGGAGGGGTACATTGCGAAAGCAGGGGGCCACGGAACGGACAAAGGAGCAAGGCGCATGAGCACCACCGGCACCACCGGTACGACGGCCGCGGCCGCGACCGCGGGCACGGTCCTGACGACGGTCGACGTCGACCACAGCGACGCGGACTACCGCGCCTGGCTCAAGGAAGCCGTGCGCAAGGTCCAGGCGGACGCCAACCGCTCCGCCGACACCCACCTGCTGCGCTTCCCGCTCCCCGAGGCCTGGGGCATCGACCTCTACCTCAAGGACGAGTCCACGCACCCGACGGGCTCCCTCAAGCACCGCCTGGCCCGCTCGCTGTTCCTGTACGCGCTGTGCAACGGCTGGATCCGCCCCGGCCGCCCGGTCATCGAGGCCTCCAGCGGCTCCACCGCCGTCTCCGAGGCCTACTTCGCCAAGCTGATCGGCGTCCCCTTCATCGCGGTGATGCCGAAGACCACCAGCCCGGAGAAGTGCCGCCTCATCGAATTCCACGGCGGCGAATGCCACTTCGTCGACGACTCGATGAAGATGTACGAGGAGTCCGCCGAGCTGGCCGCCCGCACCGGCGGCCACTACATGGACCAGTTCACGTACGCCGAGCGGGCCACCGACTGGCGCGGCAACAACAACATCGCCGAGTCGATGTACCAGCAACTGCGCCTGGAGCGGTACCCGGAACCCACGTGGATCGTCGCGACGGCCGGCACCGGCGGCACCTCCGCGACCATCGCGCGCTACGTGCACTACATGCAGCACGACACCCGCATCTGCGTCCCGGACCCGGAGAACTCCTGTTTCTTCGACGGCTGGACCAACAACGACCCCCACGCGAGCAGCGACTGCGGCTCGCGCATCGAGGGCATCGGCCGGCCGCGGATGGAGCCGAGCTTCGTGCCGGGCGCCATCGACCGCATGATGAGAGTGCCGGACGCGGCCTCCGTCGCCGCCTGCCGCGCCCTCGAACAGGCCATAGGGCGCAAGGCGGGCGGCTCCACCGGCACCGGCCTGTGGAGCGCCCTGAAGATCATCTCCGAGATGGTGGCGGAGGGCCGCACGGGCAGCGTCGTCACCCTGCTCTGCGACCCGGGCGACCGCTACCTCGACAAGTACTACTCCGACGCGTGGCTGGCGGAGCAGGGCCTGGACATCGCCCCGTACGCGAAGACGATCGACACGCTCCTGGAGACGGGCGACTGGCGCGAGCCCGCCGCCTGAGCGGGGCGTCTCAGCCGCGACTCCGCGCCGCCAGGCGGCCGTCGAGCGTGCGCACCGCCGTGCGGAAGGAGTGGCCGAGGGCCGGGCGCGCGGCGGTCAGGGCCAGCCGGAAGGCGGCCGGGCCGTCGGCCGCGAAGGTCCACCGCACGAGCGTGCCGGGGGAGTCCCGCGCCGGGGCGAGGAGCCATTCCTCCAGCAGGGCGCGCATGCCGGGCGCGTTGGTCTCGTCGACCCGGTACGCGTAGCGCCGCCCGGGATCCGCCGCCATGATCGTCTCCTGGAAGCCGACCCCACCGGTCAGCCGGACCTCCCGTCCGGCGCCGCCGCGCGTCGGCCGGGCCAGGGTCACCGCCCGGAACCAGTCGGGCCAGCCCGTCACCTCCTCCGCGAGCGCCCGGTACACGGTGTCGGGCGCGGCGCGGACGCGGGCGGTGAAGACCAGGCGCAGCGGGGCGTCGTCGAGGAAACCCAGCCCCACGGGGCGGAGTCGGCGGGTCATGTGGTTACCCCCTGGGCGGGACGGGACCGGGTGGCCCGTGCCGCGCCACCCTAGCTGGCTGCCCGTCAGATGTCTTCGCCGGTACGGGGACCGCGGTCGGCGTGCGGTCGGTGGTGCGGTCGGTGGTGCGGCAGGCGTCCCTGCAGGTCTATCCGGCAGGTCTATCCGGCAGGGCTTTCCGGCAGGGCTTTCCGGCGGCTTCACACGCAAGGGGCCTGGGCAGCGGCGCCGTTGGGCGGGATGCTGGAGGGGCTGCCCCGCGAACCAGCCCCTCACCTGCGGAGGCCCCCGTGCCGGATCCCTTCGCCGCGTCCGCTCCCGCTCCCGCTCCTTCAGGTCCGCCGCCGGGTCCGCCGCCGGGTCCGCCGCCGGGCCCGCCGCGGCTGTCCCTCGAACTCCTCGTCCACGGAGTCGGCGGAGCCTCCCCCGGGGAGCTGCTCCGCGATCCGCACCCCGTCCGGGTCACCGGTGACGCCATAGCCGCCGTGTTCCGCCGCGCCGAGGACGCCGACGCCGAGGCCCACCCCGGGCGTTACGCCGGCCGGCCCGTGCCCGAGGCCTACTGCTGGTCCCGGCTCACCTCCGGCAACGGGGCCCGCGCCCTGTGGCTGCTGCTCCTGCCCTTCATGGTGGTCAACCTCGCCCACTGGGCCCGGCCCGCGGCCCCGCCCGCCGGGGGAGCGGGGCCGCGCGCGGTGCGTGCGTACGGGCTCCTCGTGCGGGTCGTCGCCCTCAGCCTCACCGTGCTGCTCGTCGCGGCGGCCTGCGAGGTCGCCCTGGACCTCCTCGCCTGGCAGTGCGCGGGCAACCCCGCCTGTACGCCGTCCCGTTCCTGGCTCGGCTTCCTGGGACCCGGCCGCTGGTGGGGGCAGCCCGGGCGGCGCCTCGCGCTCGGCGCCCTGCTCCCGGCCGCCCTGACCGGCCTGCTCTGGTACCTCTCGAACCGCACCTGGAGCGCCTACGAATCCCAGCCGCCCCCGGCCGGCACCACCGGGGAGGGGGCGCCCCCGCTGGGGCGGCCCGGATTCTGGTACGGGCGGCGCATCGTGGCGCGGCTGCGGGCCGCCCACACCGCCGCCGGGCTGCTCACCGTCGCGGTGGCCGTCGCCGCGCCGGCCGTCCGCCACGACCGGGCCACCGCCACCACGGCCCCCGTACTCCAGGCGGCGGGCTGGGCCGTCGAGGGGCTGCTCGCCGCCGGGGCCGCCACCGTCCTGTGGGTCGTCTGCCGCCGCGGCCGCAGCGAGACCCGGCCCGACCACCGGCTCGACCGGGCCGCGATCACCCTGCTGCCCGGCGGAGCCCTCGGCCTGCTGGCCGCCGTCCTGCTGTACGCGGGATGGTCCCGCCCCGGCTGGGTCGCGGCCGGGCGGCTCCCGGGGGACTTCGCGTTCGGGGTGCTGATGCTCGGCCAGGGCTGCTGCGTGCTGGCCCTCGCCGTCGTCGCCCGCCGCCTGCACCGCGGCGGGCCCCGGACCGGAGCCGCCCTGCGGGGCCTCGGCGGACCCGCCGTCGCCATGCTCGGGTGCGCCCTCGGCGGGGTCATGTCCGGCGGGGTCGCCCAGCGCGTCGCCGACTGGCTCGACGGCGGCGCCACCCCCGGCATGCCCGGGGCCGTGTTCCCCGGCCCGCCCGTGCTGCTGTCCTGGCAGGCCGCCGTCCTGCCGCCGCTGCTGCTCGCCCTCGCGCTCCTGGCCGCCGGGGTGGGGGTC
>NZ_JBHWBP010000494.1:0-4394 GCF_042735575.1 Streptomyces sp. NPDC059564
CGCCCTTGGGCTGCGCGGGAAGGCGTACGGCCGCCGCGCCCGCGGCGTCGGCGGCGGGAGCGTCGCACCCGGCCGGCTCGGCGGTGTCCATCGTGCGCGGCAGCTTCAGCGCCATCACGGCGCCCGCGAGCAGCAGGCCCGCGCTGACCACCAGCGTCACGTGCAGCCCGTGCACGAAGGCGTGCCGGGCGGCGGCGTAGAGGGACTCCCCGGCGGGACCGCCGAGGTGGGCGGCGATCTGGTAGGCCTCGCCGAGCGAGTGCGCGGCGTTCCCCGCCGCGTCGGCCGGGACGCCGGGGACGTCCGCGAGGCCGGGCGCGTAGGCGGCGTTCATCACGCTGCCGAGCAGGGCGATGCCCATGCCCGCGCCGAGCTGGTACGAGGTCTCGCCTATGGAGGCCGCGCCGCCCGCGGTGTCCGCCGGGGCCTCGCTGAGCATGGACTCGTAGGCGGCGAACAGGGTGGTCTGGAGGCCGAAGCCGAGCAGGATGAACCCGGCGGTCAGCAGCACGGGCCGGTCCTGCTGTCCCATCAGGGTCAGCAGCAGCACGGCCGCGGCCGTCAGGACGAAGCCGAGCGAGACCATCGTGCGCGGGCCGACGCGCTGGAGGGTGTACGAGCCGGTGGCGCCCGCGGCCATGGCGGCGAAGGTCAGCGGCAGCAGCCGCAGGCCGGTCTCCAGCGGGCTCAGGTGCAGCACCAGCTGGAGGTACTGGACGGCGATCAGCTCCAGCCCGACCAGGGCCAGCATGGCGAGCACGATGCAGCCGACGGAGGTGGAGAACGCGGCGCGGGAGAACATCCGCATGTCGATCAGCGGATGCTCGCGGCGCTTCTGGCGGCGTACGAAGAGGACGAGCAGCGCCACGCCGAGCACCAGCGGGACCAGTGCCCCGGCGTCGGTGAGGTCCCGCTCGGCGCCGAGCCGCTTGATGCCGAGCACCGCGCCGAGCACGCCGGTGGCGGCCATCAGCGCGCCGAGCACGTCCCAGGGTCCGTCGCAGGAGCCCTTCGACTCGGGCAGCAGCCAGCGGCCGAGCGGCAGGATCAGCACCATCAGCGGGATGTTGATGAGGAAGACGGAGCCCCACCAGTAGTGCTGGACGAGGAAGCCGCCGAGGACCGGCCCACTGGCCGCGCCGATCGCGGCGACGGCGGTCCAGATGCCGATCGCGAGGGCCCGCTCGCGCCGGTCGGGGAAGACCTGGCGCAGGATCGACAGGGTGGCCGGCATGATCATGGCCCCGCCGACGCCGAGCAGGGCGCGGGCGGCGATCAGTACCTGGGCGTTGTCGGCGAGGGCGGCGATGGCGGAGGCCACGCCGAAGAGGGCGTAGCCGAGGAGCAGGATCCGGCGGCGGCCGACGCGGTCGCCGAGGGTGCCGAAGAGGATCAGCAGCGCGGCGCAGACCAGCGGGTAGGCGTCGACGATCCACAGGAGTTCCACCGCGCCGGGGCGCAGATCCTCGGTGACGGAGGGAACGGCCACGTGGAGGATCGTCGCGTCGAGCGCGACGAGGACGAGGCTGACGCAGAGGACGGCCAGGACGACCCAGCGGTTGGCCCCGCCGGAGGCCGCGCCGATCCGCTGCCGGAGGGAAGGGTTCCTGTCGCCGGTCATGTGCGTCCCCGACATGCGTGTACCTCCCAGGTGATCCCTCGCACTCGGCGGACCAGCGTCGTTGTGGCGCCGCGGGTGGTGCGCTGTGCGGCGTCCAACGGGGTCCGGCATCGACACGCGAGTGAAGGGTCAGCGTACGCGAGTTCGCGTGTCCGACACGTGGTCAAGCTCTCATCGCGACCGCGGCCGCGGTGTGGTGTGCGCCACTCGACCCGCTCCGTCCTCACTCCCGGGTACACGTCTCCTCACGGCCCGTGGTTCTCGTGCGGGAGCCCGCGGCCGCTGCGTCGATACTCGTCTGCGTGAGAAGCGCACCCACCGAAGAAGTACCCGTGAAGGAACCCGGACCGCGCCGGGCCGCCCCCGCGCTCGCCGCCTTCGCCGCGGTGCGGCTGCTCGGGCTGGCCGTGCTCGCGGTGTGGAGCGCGGTGGCGGGCAGCAGCCCGCACACGCTGCTGTCGGCCCGCTGGGACTCCCTCTGGTACGCCCGGGTCGCGGGCGGGGGGTACGGGTTCGAGGTGGTCCTGCCGGGCGGGGCCGTCCACTCCAGCATGGCGTTCTTCCCGCTGCTGCCGTGGCTGGAGCGGCTGGTGGCGGCGCCCACCGGGCTCTCGTACGGTTCGGCCGGCCTGGTGGTCTCGGCGGTGGCCGGGCTCGCCGCCGCCTGGGGGATCTTCGCCGTGGCGGACTTCCTGTACGGGCGCCGCGCCGGGGTGCTCGCGGCGGCGCTGTGGGCGGCGCTGCCGGTCGGGATCGTCCAGTCCATGGCGTACAGCGAGTCGCTGTTCACGGCGCTGGCCGCCTGGGCCCTGTACGCGGTCCAGCGCGGGCGCTGGATCACCGCGGGCCTGCTCGCGGCCGGCGCCGGGCTGACCCGCCCGGTCGGGGCGGCGGTGGTCGCGGCGGTGTGGGTGGCCGCCGCACTGGCGTGGCGGCGCGGGGAGCGGTCGTGGCGGACGGCGGCCGGGGTGGCGCTGGCCCCACTGGGCGCGGCGGCGTACGTGCTGTGGGTCGGCGCGCGGACCGGCGGCGGGCTGCTGGGGTACCTCGACGTACAGGCGGGCTGGGGCAACGGCTTCGACGGGGGCTGGGCCTTCGCCCGGTTCATCGGGGCGCGGCTGGCCTCCCCCGCCTTCCTCGCCGGGATCGGGCTGGTCGCCGGGGTGCTGCTGGTGCTGTGGGCGTACCGGCTGTGCGTGCGGCAGCGGCAGCCCGCGGCGCTGCTCGTGTACGGAGGCATCGTGGTGGCCCTCGCCCTGTGCGCCTCGGGCTACTTCGGCTCCAAGCCCCGGCTGCTGCTGCCCGCGTTCCCGCTGTTGCTGCCGGCGGCGGTGGCGCTGGCCCGGTGGCGGGCCGGGCGGGCGGCGGCGCTGGTGGGGGCGCTCGCTCTCGCGTCGGCGGTGTACGGGGCGTTCTGGCTGAACGGTTCGGGACCGCCGTGATCACGGAATGGATCATTCCAATCCATGATTGCGCAAAGGAATTGAGCTGCGGCAATAAGCCTGTCGTAAGTATGCGGATAATTGCGGGGGCAGCACTCCCGGAGTTGAATCGACGGAGTTCCAACAAGCGTCGAAATAACGGGAATTAAGTTCTGCGTGAGACGCACTCCACATCACATGGTCATCACAAAGCCCGCGATTCGACCGGGCCGCCCTTCGACGCGCGGTAACGTCGATTGAGTGCGTACCGACCAATTGCTGACCCGTCTGGAGCCGGTGTTCGCCCGGCTGGACCGGGAACCAGAGCGACCGGCTCATCTGCAGACCCCGCAGATGAGCCGTCACCGCGTCGTGCTCCTCGCCTCGATGCTCGCGTGCTACCTCGCGATCGTCGTGGCCGTACTGACGACGTCCTGGCTCGTCCGGCTCGACTGGCAGATCATGTTCTTCCGGCCCTACGAGCAGTGGCCGCAGCTGCACGCCTTCCTCGACTACCTCGTCGTACTGGGCCAGCGCGGACCCACCGCCGTGATGGTGGCGGCCTGGCTCGGCTGGCGCTCCTGGCGCCAGCACACGCTCCGCCCGCTGATCACCCTCGGCGTGGCGCTGCTGCTGCTGAACATCACCGTCGGCTCCGTGAAGCTCGGCCTCGGCCGGCTCGGCCCGCACTACGCCACCCAGATCGGCTCCGCCGAGCTCTTCGCGGGCGGCGATATATTCCCTTCCGGCCACACCGCCAACGCCGTCGTGACCTGGGGGATCCTGGCCTACCTGGCCTCCACCACGGTCACCCGGCGGGTGCTGTCCGTGTTCTCCGCCGTCGTCTCGCTGAGCGTCGGCGCGACCACCGTCTACCTCGGCACCCACTGGGTGAGCGACGTCCTGCTCGGCTGGCTCGCCGGACTGCTGATCATGCTGGCGCTGCCCTGGTTCGAGCCGCTCATCGCCCGCGTCGAGGCCTACGTCTTCGAGCTGCGCGAGCTGTGGCGCCGCCGCCTGGAGGAGGGACGGGTCTCCGAGCCCGTCGCCGCCGCGCTCACCCCGCTGCTGTCCGCGGGCGGGAAGTGGCAGCTCCGGCGCCATGCCGACGATGAGTCCGGCCCGGTCCCGGCGCAGCCCGCCGCGGCCGCCGGGCACTCCCCGGCGCTGCGCCCCGCCACCCACCCGGCGGGCCGCCACCAGCACCTCATCCGCTCCGAGCGCACCCCGGTCACCCCGGCCGGCAGCCGCCGCCCGGCCCACACCGAACGGGCCGCCGCCCGGGGGGCCGCGGCCCGCCCGGCCACCGGCGGCTGATCCGCACTTCCGCGGGGGCGGTACGCACACCCCCA
>NZ_JBHWBP010000495.1:0-4388 GCF_042735575.1 Streptomyces sp. NPDC059564
GGAGCCCCGTCCGCGGGGCGCTGCCCCACGGGCATACCGGTGCCTTACGGGGGCCCCGTAGACTGGTCCGCCGACGTCCGGCTGCTCCGCCCGAGCGACGGCCTGCCCCTCGACCGGCCCTGCCGCGGAGAACCCCTGATGCCGACTGCCACCCAGACCACCGCCGCGGCCGCGCCCGCCCCCGCCCGGAGGCGCGCGCGGCGGCTGCCCGGGCCCGACTGGCTGTGGGCGGCGCTGCTGACCCTCGCCGTCACCGCCTTCCGGGGCGGCACCCCGCAGCTCTGGCGGGACGAGCTGGCCAGCTGGAACGCCGCCTCCCGCGACACCGGCGAGCTGCTCGCGATGCTGGGCCACGTCGACGCCGTCTCCGGCCTCTACTACCTGCTGCTGCACGGCTGGGTCTCCGTCTTCGGGGACTCCGCCGCGATGCTCCGGCTGCCCTCCGCGCTCGCCATGGCCGGCTCCGCCGCCCTGGTGGTGCTGACCGCCCGGGCCCTGTTCGACCGCCGCACCGCCGTCTTCGCCGGGCTGCTGTTCGCGCTGCTGCCCGTCGTCACCCGCTACGGCACCGAGGCCCGCTCGTACGCCTTCGTCGTGCTCGCGGTGAGCGCCGCGACCTGGCTGCTGCTGCGGGCGCTGGAACGGCCGGGCCCGGCGCGCTGGGCCGCGTACGCCGCGGCGGTCGCGGCGGCCGGGCTGCTGCACATGGTGGCGCTGCTGTTCCTGCTGCCGCACGCCCTGATCGTGGCGCTGCGCCGGCGGGCCGGCCGGCGCGGCCGGACCGCGCTCTCCTTCGCCGTGGCCGCCGCCGCCGGGCTGCTGCCGGTGATCCCGCTGGTGCTGCTGGGGCGCCAGCAGGTCGGGCGTCAGATCAGCTGGATCAAGACCCCCCGGATGAGGGACATCGCCGGGCTCTGGGACAACCTCTTCGCCTCCCCCCTCGTCGCGCTCGGCATCGCCGCGCTGGCCCTGCTGCCGCTCGCCTGGAGCCGGGGCCGGCGTCCCGCCGTGGAACTGCTGCTGCTGGGCGCGGCGCCGATCGCCGCCGTCTACCTGGTCTCGCAGGGCAGCACCTCGTACTTCATCGACCGCTACGTGCTCTTCACGGTGCCCGCGTGGGTGATGCTGGCCGCCGCCGGGCTGGCCGCGCTGAAGCCGCGCGCCGCCGGTACGGCCGGGCTGGCCGCGCTGATCCTGCTCGGCGTGCCCGACCAGCGCCACCTGCGCACCGAGCAGGCGAAGGAGACCTCCGACGGCCGGGCGGCGGCGGGGATCATCGCCCAGGGCTACCGGCCCGGCGACGGCTTCGTACCCGTCCGCGGCGCCGACCGCGTGTACATGGTCGACTACCAGATCGAGTACTACCTGCCGAACCGCGTCCACCTCCGCGACGTCTTCGCCGCCCGCTCGGCGCAGGAGAAGGACGACCTCTTCCCGCAGGAGTGCGCCCAGCCCGAGCAGTGCCTCGGCGACACCGGGCGGATCTGGCTCGTCACCCGTGCCACGGCCAAGCACGACCCCTACGACCGGCTCCCCGCCGCCCAGGCCCGCGCGCTCCAGAGCCACTACCGCGTCGCCTCGACCACCGACGTCCGCGGACTGCACGTCTCCCTGCTGGAGCGCACCCGCTAGGGCACCTCAGCGCCCGCACACCACCTGGTCGCCGGTGACCACGCCGAACTCGCCCTGGTACGGGTCCTCGGCCCGCACCGGCACGACCTTCTTGAAGTCCGCGCCCGCGATCACCAGCACCGTGCGGCCCTGCCCGGTGACCGCGCGCAGCTCGCTGCCGGGCAGCGCCGTCGACACCGTCCGCGCGGAGCGGTCCCAGCGCGGGTCGTAGGCGATGACCGTGCGCCGGACCTCCCGGCTGGCGCCCGTCGCCGGGGCCTGGGTGGTGTCGAAGCCGGTGGCGCGCAGGGCCGCGTCCACCCGCCCGCCGAGCCCGTCGATCCGGGTCCCGTTCTCCACCTGGATCCGGATCTGCTTCGGCGGTACGTCGACCGGTACGGCGGCGGGTCCGCGCGGCGCCCGTCCGGGCCGGGCGGGGGCCAGCGGCCGGTCCTGGCGGAGGGCCTCGAAGAGCTTGGCGGCCTTCGGCTCGTCCCACTTCACCGTCGAGCCGATGCCCTTGACCGGGTACGAGGCGTCGCCGACCGGCACCGAGGCGAACTCCGACGAGGAGGGGGTGAAGTCCCGCATGGCCTGGCCGAGCGCCAGCATCTGCTCCGAGCCGAAGTCCTTGTCGGCGCGCACCGAGCCCAGCAGGGTGGAGCTGACCTCCTTGAACTTCACCGGGTTCAGCAGCACCCCGCCCCCGGTGGCCTGCTTGATCAGGGCGGCGATGAACCGCTGCTGGCGCTGCATCCGGCCCAGGTCGGAGGCCCCGTCGACGTGGCGCGAGCGTACGTACTGCAGGGCCTGGCCGCCGGTGAGCCGGTGGGTGCCGGGCAGCAGGTTGAGGCCGGTGTAGGTGTCGTGCATGGCCTTGGCGGTGCAGATCTCGACGCCGCCCATGGCGTCGACGGTCTTCATGAAGCTGGTGAAGTCGACCTCCAGGTAGTGGTCGATCTTCACGCGGGTCATGTGCTCGACGGTCCGCACGGTCAGGTTCGGCCCGCCCTCGGCGTAGGCGGCGTTCAGCTTCACCGGGTGAGCCTTGTGCGGTGTGCCGCTCACCAGGTCCTGGTGCGCGGGGACCTCGGCGTAGCTGTCGCGGGGCAGGCTGATGACGCTGGCGCGTTCCTTGTCGGCGGACAGGTGCACGAGCATGACCGTGTCGGTGCAGTGGCAGGGCGCCCCGCCGAGCCGGTACTCGCGCTTCTCCTCCGGCGTGATCTTGTCGCGGCCGTCGGTGCCGACGAGCAGGAAGTTGATCCCGTGCCCGGCCTGCGGGCGGTTCTTCATGTCCTTGAAGGGGTCGACCCGTTCGATGCCGGTGTCCAGGCCGGTCATCACGGCGTGCCCGACGGCCCCGGAGCCCAGCACCACCAGCGAGAGCCCCGCCGCGATCCGCACGCCCCACCGCGGCCGGTCGTCCCGCCGCCCGGTCCGGCGTCCGCCGCCGCTCCGCGGACGCTGCGGCTGGGGTGGCGGGGAGCCGGGGGCGCGTCGGGTGGGGCGGTGCGGCTGGGGCACGGGGGACACCTCCGCGGGGGACAGCGGGAGACAGCGGGCAGATCTTCAGATTCGTCTGAACAGTAGGCCCATACGATCAGCCTCTGTCCGTACCGCTCGTCCGCCGCGCACCCGTTTCCCCCGTACGCGGTAACGTGACACCGATACCCGACCTTGAAGGACCACATGCCCGCCCAGCAGCCCGCAGTCTCGGTGATCATGCCGGTGCTCAACGAGGAGCGCCACCTGCGCGACTCCGTCCGCCACATCCTCGGACAGGAGTACGCAGGCGAGATGGAGGTGGTGATCGCGCTCGGGCCGTCCACGGACCGCACCGATGAGATCGCCGCCGAGCTCGTAACGGAAGACCCCCGCGTCCACACCGTCCCGAACCCCACCGGCCGCACCCCCGCCGCCCTCAACGCCGCGATCGAGGCCTCCCGCCACCCGATCGTCGTCCGCGTCGACGGCCACGGCATGCTCTCGCCGAACTACATCGCCACCGCCGTCCGCCTCCTGGAGGAGACCGGTGCGCAGAACGTCGGCGGCATCATGCACGCCGAGGGCGAGAACGCCTGGGAGGACGCCGTCGCCGCCGCGATGACCTCGCGGATCGGCGTCGGCAACGCGGCCTTCCACACCGGTGGCGAGGCCGGCCCGGCCGAGACCGTCTACCTCGGCGTCTTCCGCCGCGAGGCCCTGGAACAGCAGGGCGGGTACAACGTGGAGTTCATCCGCGCCCAGGACTGGGAGCTGAACTTCCGCATCCGCGAGGCCGGCGGGCTCATCTGGTTCTCGCCCGAGCTGAAGGTCCAGTACCGCCCGCGGCCCTCCGTACGGGCCCTCGCCAAGCAGTACAAGGACTACGGCCGCTGGCGCCACGTCGTGGCCCGCTACCACCCCGGCTCCATCAACCTGCGGTACCTGGCCCCGCCGGCCGCCGTCTGCGCCATCGCGGCCGGAGCCGTCGTGGGCGCGCTCGTCACCCCGTGGGCCTTCGCCGTCCCGGCCGGCTACCTCGCGGCGATCACCGCCGGATCCGTCCCGGCCGGCAAGGGGCTGTCCCTCAAGGCCCGCGCGCAGATCCCCGTCGCCCTCGCCACCATGCACATGTGCTGGGGCTTCGGCTTCCTCACCAGCCCGCGCTCGCTCGCCGCGAAGGTCATCGCCAGCCGCCGCCCGTCGGTGCGCCGCGACGCCTCCGAGGTCTGACGGACGCGGGAACGGACAACGCGAAGGGGTGACCCGGTCCCTGTGGACCGGGTCACCCC
>NZ_JBHWBP010000496.1:0-4384 GCF_042735575.1 Streptomyces sp. NPDC059564
GGGCACACCCACGACGACGGCCACCACCACGATCACGACCACGCCCCGACCGACCCGGCCGTGGCGCAGACCCGCTGATGGAGTCGCTGCGCGTGGTCCTCGCGTCGGTGACCGAGGGCGAGGACAAGCCGCTGAAGTACCCGACCGCCTTCGGGCTGGCCCAGCTGGTGGTGGTCACCAAGACCGACATCGCGCGGGCCGTCGAGTTCGACGAGGCGGCCTTCCGCGCGAACGTCCAGCGGGTCAACCCGGGCGTGGAGGTGCTCCTCACCTCGGTCCGCGCGGAGGAGGGACTGGGCCTCCTGCTGGACCGCGCCCTGGCGGTCGGCGCGGGCGCGGCGGCGCACGCTCCGGTGATGGCCCGGCAGCAGAGCGGCGAGAACCACCACGGACACGGGCCCGGGCACACGCACGACCACGATCACGGCCACGACCACGGCCCGGGGCACACCCACGACGACGGCCACCACCACGATCACGACCACGCCCCGACCGACCCGGCCGTGGCGCAGACCCGCTGATGGAGTCCCCGGAGCGCCGCCGGGTCGTCGTCCGGGGCGTGGTGCAGGGCGTCGGCTTCCGGCCCTACGTGTACACCCGCGCCACCGGTCTCGGCCTCGCCGGGCACGTCACCAACACCCCCGAGGGGGTGGTCGCCGAGGTGGAGGGCACCCCGGCCGCCGTGTCGGAGTTCTGCGAGCGGCTGGCGGCGGACGCTCCCCCGCTGGCGGTGGTGGACACCGTCGACCACCGGCGGGTCCCGCCCGTCGGCGGCGCCGGGTTCACCATCATCGCGTCCCGGAGCGGCGGCCCCGGCCGGACGCTGGTCTCCCCTGACGTCGCCACCTGCGCCGACTGTCTCGCCGAGCTCGCGGACCCGGCCGACCGCCGCCACCGCCACCCCTTCATCACCTGCACGCACTGCGGCCCGCGCTTCACCATCGTCACCGGGCTCCCCTACGACCGGGCCCACACCACCATGGCCCGTTTCCCGATGTGCCCCGACTGCGCCCGCGAGTACGCCGACCCGGCCGACCGCCGCTTCCACGCCCAGCCCGTCGCCTGCCCGGCCTGCGGCCCCCGGCTGCGGCTGCTCGCCGGGCGCCCGCCGCGCGAGGCGGCCTGCGCGGATCCGGTCGCCGAGGCCCGTGCGCTGCTGGCCGCCGGCGCGGTCC
Organism: Streptomyces sp. NPDC059564; assembly: GCF_042735575.1. Classification (NCBI taxonomy): domain Bacteria; kingdom Bacillati; phylum Actinomycetota; class Actinomycetes; order Kitasatosporales; family Streptomycetaceae; genus Streptomyces; species Streptomyces sp. NPDC059564. Next base: position 1,176 of record NZ_JBHWBP010000496.1, read on the forward strand.
TCGCGGTGAAGGGACTCGGCGGGTACCACCTGGCCTGCGACGCCGCGCACCCCGGTGCCGTCGCCGAGCTGCGCCGCCGCAAGAACCGGGGGGACAAGCCGTTCGCGCTGATGGCCCGGGAGCTCGCCGACGTCGAGGGCCTCGCCCGTGTCGGCGCCGAGGAGCGGGAGCTGCTCACCGGCGGGGTGCGGCCCATCGTGCTGCTGCGCCGCCGCCCGGACGGCGCCCCGCTGCCCGGGGTCGCCCCCGGCAGCCCCGACCTCGGCGTGATGCTCCCGTACACCCCCGTCCACCACCTGCTGCTGGGCCTGGACGGCGACCCGCGGGGCCCGCGACTGCTGGTGATGACCAGCGGGAACCTCTCGGGCGAGCCCATCGTCACCGACGACGCCGAGGCCCTGGAGCGGCTCGCCGGCCTCGCCGACGCCTGGCTGACGCACGACCGGCCCGTCCACGTGCCCTGCGACGACTCCGTCGTACGGGTCTGCGACGGCGAACCGGTGGTGCTGCGCCGCTCGCGCGGGTACGCGCCGCTCCCGCTCGCCCTGCCGCTGCCGGTCCCCGCCTCCCTCGCCGCGGGCGGCGACCTCAAGAACGCCTTCTGCCTGGGCGAGGGGCGCCGGGCCTGGCTGTCGGCCCACATCGGCGACATGGACGACCTGGCCACCCGGTACGCCTTCGAACGCGCCGAGCGGCAGCTGGAGTCCATCACCGGCGTCACCCCCGCCCTGCTCGCCGCCGACCGGCATCCCGGCTACCGCTCCGGCCGCTGGGCACGCGAGCGGGCCGGCGCCCGTCCGCTGGTCCTCGTACAGCACCACCACGCGCACATCGCCTCGGCGCTCGCCGAGCACGGGCTCGACGGAACCCGCCGGGTCATCGGCGTCGCCTTCGACGGCACCGGGTACGGGGACGACGGCGCGGTGTGGGGCGGTGAGGTGCTGCTCGCCGACTACGCCGGCTACACGCGGTTCGCCCACCTGGCCTACGTACCGCTCCCCGGCGGCGACGCGGCCGTGCACCGGCCGTACCGGATGGCCCTGTCCCACCTGTGGGCCGCGGGCCTGGACTGGGCGCCGGACCTGCCCTGCGCCGCGGCCTGCCCGCCCGATGAACTCCGGGTGCTGCGAACCCAGTTGGAGCGGGGGCTGAACTGCGCGCCCACCTCCAGCATGGGGCGGCTCTTCGACGCCGTGTCCTCCCTGGCGGGCGTCTGCCAGCACGCCGGGTACGAGGCGCAGGCCGCCATCGAGCTGGAGGGCGCCGCGCTCGGGGCGCCCGGCGCCGGCCCCGGCTACGCCTTCGCCCTGCGCGTGCCCCCGGCGGACGCCCCGGGGCCGGTCACCGCCGACGCGGCGCCCCTGCTGGCCGCGGTGGCGGCCGACGTACGGGCCGGGACCGGACGCCCGCTGATCGCCGCCCGCTTCCACACCGCCGTCGCGGACCTCGTCGCCGGCCTCTGCGGGCTCGCCCGCGACCGGCACGGCCTCGACACGGTGGCCCTGACCGGCGGGGTCTTCGCCAACACCCTGCTCTCCTCCGCCTGCGCCCGGCTGCTGCGCGCGCGGGGGTTCACCGTCCTGCGGCACCGCACGGTCCCGCCGGGCGACGGCGGGCTGGCCCTCGGCCAGCTCATGGTGGCGGCGGCCGCACGCGTCACGGAACACCCACAGCGAGGAGAAGCCCATGTGCCTGGCGGTACCCGGCAGAGTGCTTGAGATCGCGGAGAAGGACGGCACCCGCATGGCCACCGTCGACTTCGGCGGCGTCCAGAAGGAGGTGTGCCTGGAGTACCTGCCGGACCTCCGGGTCGGCGAGTACGCCATCGTCCACGTGGGTTTCGCCCTCCAGCGGCTGGACGAGGAGTCGGCCCGGCAGACCCTCGAACTGTTCGCGCAGCTCGGCATGCTCCAGGAGGAGTTCGGCGACCCCTGGGAGCAGGCGGCCGAGGCGGCCGGCGGCGACTGGCCCTTCGGCGACGACCCGGTGGCGCCCGCCGCCGCACCGCACCACGCCGACGTCCGGCAGGAGGAAGTGCCCCGGTGAAGTACATCGACGAGTTCCAGGACCCGGAGCTGGCCCGGCGGCTCCTGGACGACATCCACTCCACGGTGACCCGGCCCTGGGCGCTGATGGAGGTCTGCGGCGGCCAGACCCACACCATCATCCGGCACGGGATCGACCAACTGCTGCCGGATCAGGTCGAGTTGATCCACGGGCCCGGCTGCCCGGTGTGCGTGACGCCACTGGAGGTCATCGACAAGGCCCTGGAGATCGCCTCCCGGCCCGGGGTGATCTTCTGTTCCTTCGGGGACATGCTCCGCGTCCCCGGGACCGGCCGCGACCTGTTCCGGGTGCGCGGCGAGGGCGGCGACGTACGGGTCGTGTACTCCCCTCTCGACGCCCTGCGGATCGCGCGGCAGAACCCGGAGCGCGAGGTCGTCTTCTTCGGCATCGGCTTCGAGACCACCGCCCCGCCCAACGCCATGACGGTGTACCAGGCCAGGAAGCTGGGCATCCGCAACTTCAGCCTGCTGGTCTCCCACGTGCGGGTGCCCCCCGCGATCGAGGCGATCATGCGGTCGCCGAGCTGCCGGGTGCAGGGCTTCCTCGCCGCCGGACACGTGTGCAGCGTGATGGGGATGTCCGAGTATCCGGAGCTCGCGGCCCGCCACCGGGTGCCGATCGTCGTCACCGGCTTCGAACCGCTGGACATCCTCGAAGGCGTGCGCCGGGCCGTGCGGCAGCTGGAGCGCGGGGAGCACACCGTCGACAACGCCTACGCGCGGGCCGTCCGCCCGGAGGGGAACCCGGCCGCGCTCGCGATGCTCCAGGACGTCTTCGAGGTCACCGACCGGGCCTGGCGCGGCATCGGGGTCATCCCGGACAGCGGCTGGCGGCTGTCGCCGCGCTACCGGGAGTTCGACGCCGAGCACCGCTTCTCGGTCACCGGCATCACCACCCTGGAGCCGGCCGCGTGCCGCAGCGGGGAGGTGCTCCAGGGGCTGCTGAAGCCGCACGAGTGCGAGGCCTTCGGCGGCCTGTGCACGCCGCGCAATCCGCTCGGCGCCACCATGGTGTCCAGCGAGGGCGCCTGTGCGGCGTACTACCTCTACCGGCGCCTCGACCTCCCGGCGGCCGGACCGGGCGCCAGGCCGGGCGCCGTACCGGCCGCGGCGGCCCCGCACACCGCCGCCCCCCCCCCGGGC
>NZ_JBHWBP010000497.1:0-4377 GCF_042735575.1 Streptomyces sp. NPDC059564
CCCCTGACCCGCCGTCGGGCGGAGCCCGCCCCGGCGGGGCTCTCTCCGGCGGGGCCCTCCCCGGCGGGGCCGAGCGGCAAGGCGGCCCGCAGCCGCCAGTGGCCCTCGTGCGGGCCGGCCTCGACGGCGCCGCCGAGGAGCGCGGCCCGCTCGGCGGCTCCGCGCAGCCCGCGGCCTCCGGTGGTGCGCGGCTGCCCGCCCGCGCCGGCGGACGGGTGCCGCGTGGGCGGATTCGTCATGGTGATCTCCAGTTCGCGGTGGCCTTCGGACGCGTGGACCCGGATCCGCAGGGCGACCGGACCCGCCCCGTGGCGCAGGGCGTTGCTCAGGCCCTCCTGCACGATCCGGTACGCCTCGCGGGAGGCGATCGCCGGGAGCTGCGCCCAGTCCCCGGCCGGTCCGGGCCGCAGGTCGGCGGTGACGGTGGTGCCGCCCGCCCGGGTCCGGGCCAGCAGCCCGTCGAGGTCGGCGGCCAGGGTCGGCGCGGGCGCGGCGTCGGCCCGGGCCGGGTCGCCGTCCCGCAGCAGCCCGAGCACCGCGTCCAGCTCCCCCACGGTGCGGCGGGTGGTGTCCTCGATCGCGGTGAGCGCCTCCCGTACGAAGCCGGGGTCGCTGTCGAGCACCCGCCGGGCCGCGGCCGCCTGCAGGGTGACGGCGCTCAGGGCGTGGCCCACCGCGTCGTGCAGCTCCCGGGCCAGGCGGTTGCGCACGGCCAGGTCGGCGGCCCGCTCCTCGGCGGCGGCCAGCCGGTCCGCCGCGGTCGGCCCGAGGAGCACGGGCGCGAGCCGCGCCAGCAGCGCTCCCGCTCCGGCGGAGCAGAGCACGACCCCGGCCAGCAGCGCGGCTCCGAGCAGGGGGGCCAGGTAGGGCCCGGCCCCGCTGCCGAACCAGCCCAGGCCGAAACGGGCTACGCGCCCGCTGTCCAGCAGCGGCAGTGCCATCAGCACCACCCCCATCGGCGGCGTCGCGAGGCTCACCCCGCTGACCACCGCGCCGATCCCCAGGTGCAGGGTCCACCAGGCGGAGGCCCGCCACCGGGCGGCCCAGGACCGGGCCGGCCCCCCGGCCAGCGCGTCCCCCCGCACCCCGCACAGGGCCCGTACCGCGGCCACCGACAACGGCCGGACCGGCCCCACCAGTGCGGTGACGGTGGCCAGCGGAAGCGCGGCGGCGTAGGAGACCAGCATCAGCGGCAGGGAGGTCATCGCGTTGGCCCCGCCGGCCGCCATGCCCACCCCGACCTGGGCGAGCAGCAGGTACGGCATCAGCAGGGCCCCGCCGAGCACCAGATGCACCCACCGCAGCCGAGCCCCCGCCCCCAACACCCACCCCACCCCCACGAGCGCACCCCTGCCCCCGTCGCCCCGGCCCCCGCCGAACCCGCTCACCGCTCCCCCGTTCCCCCGTTCCCCACCCGCCCGCACTCGGCACCCGTTCCACCCCGGCCCCGCCTCACACCCGCGCGGGCGGCCCCCGTGCGAGCGAGTCCCGGCCCCGCCCCGCCTCAAGCCGGTCGGCGGGAGCGGAGGAAGCGTATGAGGACGGCGGCCGCGAGCAGGCCGGTGATCATCTGGCCAGAGTAGGTCAGGGTGATCGCCGTGCCGGGGTCTTCCACGGAACCGGGCCCGGGACCCAGGGCCGCGAGCATCAGCCATGCCCCCCAGCTCAGCGTCGCCCCCGCGCCGACCCAGGTGAGGGCCAGCGGCCACACCGCCCGCCGCTGCCCTCCCCGGGCCAGCAGCAGCGCCCCCGCCGCGGCCGCGAGCGCGCACAGCGCGTGCACCCCCGACACCACGCCCGCCTCCGCGGAGTACTCCGCCGCCCGCCGGGCGGCCAGCCCGGCGCTTCCGCCGAAGGCCCAGTACCCATGCGCCGCGGCCACCGCCACGCCGCTCACCGCCGCGGCTCCCGCCACCACCCCCGTGGGAGACGGGAGCCGCCGGACCGGCGCGCCCTGCCAGAGCCCGCCCCAGCGCTCTCGCGCGTAGGGGACGAACAGTCCGGCCAGGGCGATCCCCTGGATGATGAAACCGCCGTAGACGACGGTGAACACCCACGGGTCGAGGAAGGGCTCCCGGGCGGCCCTGGCCGCCTCGCCCGCGCCCAGGCCCACGGCCTTGACGAGGAGCTGGCCCGGGTAGCCCAGGACGATCGGGGTGAGCAGCCCGGTGGCGACGAACACCGGAAGGGCGAGCAGCCAGGCCGGGACCCGCATGCCCCAGGGGCGGGTGAGCAGCAGCACGAGCAGAATCACCGTCGCGTCCATCGCCATCGTCGCCGCGTTGGCCACCACGAAGAACCGACCCGGCTCCAGCAGCACGCTGCCCGCCGGTATGCCGAGGTGACTCCCGGCCAGCCAGGCCGCCTTGAGGGTCAGGTACGGCAGGGTGGCGGCCAGGGCCGCGCCCCGCAGGATCCGCGGAACGGCCCCCAGCCGGGGGGCCGTCGTCCGCGTCGGGATCGTCATCTGCAGCGCTCGCGTGGTCATGTCCCCACGGTCCCGTGCGCCGCGCCCCGCCACCTCCCCCACGAAGGTGATCCGTCTCCCCCACGTGGGGGAGGAACTCTGAAGGCGCGAGGAAGGCCCGAGGAAAGGCGCGAGGAAGGCGCAGGAAAGGCGAGGAGCCAAGGGACCGGAACCCTCACATCCGCCGCGTCACCACCGACAGCCGGTCCCGCGCCTCGAACAGCGCCGCCTTGATCATCTGCTCGTGCCCCGCCGTCAGCCGCGCCACCGGTACCGAGCAGCTCACCGCGTCCCGCGCCGGCGTCCGGTAGGGCACGGCCACCCCGAAGCAGCGCAGTCCGAGCGTGTTCTCCTCCCGGTCCACCGCGTACCCCTGCTCCCGCACCAGCGCCAGCTCCGCCATCAGCTGCTCCCGGTCGGTGATGGTGTGCTGCGTGACCGCCTCCAGCCGCCGCGGCAGCAGCCTGCGCACCTCCTCGTCGGTGTGCGTGGCCAGCAGCGCCTTGCCGAGCGCCGTCGAGTGCACCGGCAGCCGCCGCCCGACCCGGGTGAAGGGCCGCAGGTAGTGCTGGGACGGCCGGGTGGCGAGGTAGACCACGCTCGTCCCGTCCAGCCGGGCCAGGTGGATGGTCTCGGTGGTGTCGCCGGAGAGCCGGTCCAGGGTGGGCCGGGCGGCCGCCACCACCTCGTCCCCGTCGATGTACGAACTGCCGACCAGCAGGGCCCGTACGCCTATGCCGTAGCGGGTGCCGGTGGCGTCGGTCTCCACCCAGCCCAGGTTCACGAGGGTGCGGAGCAGCATGTAGAGGCTGGACTTGGGCAGGGAGAGGTCGTTCTGGATGTCGGCGAGGCTGTGCAGGCCCGGCCGCGCGGCGAAGTGCTCCAGCAGCAGGACGGTGCGCACCGCCGACTTCACGGGCGCGGGCGCCGCCGCCGGCCCCTCCGCGACGTCCGGCCCCTCCGCGGCATCCGGTCCCTCCGCGACGTGCGGCCCCTCCCCGCCGTCCGGTCCCTCCGTCCCGTCCGGTCCCTCCGTCCCGTCCGTCCCGTCCGTCCCATGCGCCCCGTCCGTCCCATCCACCCCCGCCTGGCCGCCGGTTGTGGTGTCCGTCTCCGCTGTCGTCATGCGCCTGCTTCCCCTCTGTTCGGCTCCGAAGGCCTCTTGTCACGCGGTGGGCGCGGAAATAGAGTCCGCAGCAGAAGTGATCATTCATCCACCGGAACGGCGTTCAGAATACTGAACGATCCAGGAGGCAGCGGGCGATGGCAGCGACACCAGTCTGGAGTGTGGACCCCCGCACCGGGAAGCGGCGCGAAGAGGTTGCCGCCGAGGCCACGCCCGGGGACGTGGACCTGGCCGTACGCGCCGCCCACTCCGCCCGCGCCGCCCTGGCCGACACCGCCGCCCGCGTCACCTTCCTGCGGACCGCCGCCGACCTGCTCGACGGGGCCGCCGACCGGATCGTCGAAGCCGCCGACGCCGAGACCGCGCTGGGCCCGGTCCGCCTCACGGGCGAGCTCGGCCGCACCACCGGCCAGCTGCGGGCCTTCGCCGACGCCGTCGAGGAGGGCTCCCACCTCGACGTCCGGATCGACCGCGCCGACCCCGCCCTCACCCCGCCGCGCCCCGAACTGCGCCGCTACAAGGTGCCGTTGGGCGTGGTCGCCGTCTACGCCGCCTCCAACTTCCCGCTCGCCTTCTCCGTCCCCGGCGGGGACACCGCCAGCGCCCTCGCCGCCGGCTGCCCCGTCGTCGTCAAGGCGCACCCCGACCACCCGGCCACCTCCGAGCTGTGCGCCTCCCTGCTGCGCCGGGCGGCCGAGGCGAGCGGGCTGCCCGCGGCGGTGGTCGCCGTGGTCCACGGGTTCGACGCCGGTCTGGAACTGATCCGCCACCCCCTCGTCACGGC
>NZ_JBHWBP010000498.1:0-4346 GCF_042735575.1 Streptomyces sp. NPDC059564
GGGCATGGGCATATGTTGAGATCCCTTGGCCAAGGCCCACCTTCTGGAGCGCCCCGGCGGTACCGTCGCGTCAGAAGCGGTCGCAGATCGGGGTGGTGGGTGTGAGCGGGTACATCGAGGAGCAAGAGCGGATCGGACAGCGGGTCCGGCGTCAGCGGCTTTCGGTTGGGATGACTCAGGCCGACCTCGCCGCCGCACTGGGGCGGACCCAGGGTTGGGTATCCAAGCTCGAAAAAGGCCGGATCGAGCTGGACCGGGCCGGTCTAATCAACGCCGTGGCCGCCGCGCTCCACTGCCATCCGAACACCTTGATCGAGCGTCCGTACTCAGGCGGCGGTGCCGAGACCAAGTGGCAGGTCTCCGCTGCCTCCATCATCCGGGAGCTGCGCCGTTACGAGCTGGCTCCCGTCTTCGATGGCACCCCGCGACCGTCCGAGGTGCTGTGGCACGACATGAAGCGCCTGCTCCGACTGCGCGACGCTGCGGCGAACGCCGCCGTACTGAAAGAGCTGCCGGACATACTGCGCGAGGCCCGAGCCCTCGCTGAGGCGTCCACCGGCCACGAACGTGAAGAGGCGTTCGCGATCTACGCGGTGGCCTGCAAGTTCGCCCACACCGCGGCCCATGCCCTCGGACATCCCGAGCTGGTTGCCATGGCCTGCGAACGGGCCACCTGGTCCGCGCAGCTCTCAGGTGACCCGGTGATGCCTGCGATGGCGCTGTGGATGCGCATGTGGGACACGTGGGCGTCGGCCGACTGGGACGACGCCCTCGCCCTCGGTGACAAAGCCCTATCCAGCATCGAAGCCGAGTACGAGGCCGGCGACCCCCTCGCCCTGCGTATGTGGGGCGCCCTGCACCTGCGGGCCGCGATCTCGTCCGCGCGCGGCGGGAACGCCGCCGGGTCCGATGAGCGGCTCACGCTCGCCCGTACGGCCGGCGAGCGCGTCAACTCCTACGTCGGGCCCGAGATCCACGACCGGCACTCGGTCACCTTCAGCCTCGGCAACGTCGTCATCCACGGCGTCAGCGCCGCCTTGGAGATGAGCGACCAGACGAAGGCACTCCGGCTCAACCGCGAGGCGGACCCCGCGCACATCGCTGTCCTGCCGCACTCCCGGCTCGGTCACCACCACATGGACCTCGCCCGCGCGTGGCTGTGGGACGGCAACCGCGACCAGGCCCTGACCGAACTAGAGACCGCCGAACGCATCGCTCCCCAACTGGTCCGCAATCACCCCGTCGCACGCGCGACTCTGCGGAAGATCATCTACGCCGAGCGGGCTGCTACACGTCAGCGGCTGCGCGGCATGACCGGACGCTTTTCACTGGACTGACCTGGGGACATTCCAGTGATTCATATTGCTCCGTAGCGGAGCGCATACGTTCCGCTACATGACCTCGACGCGTCGCACTGACCATGACCGCGTACGACAGCAGGCGGACGCCCCTGATCCCCGCTGGCCGCTGCGCGGCGACCTTGCCTACGACACCGCAACCTCCCGCACAGGTGTGGTCATAGACGTCCCCGAGGACACCGGCACCACGGTCTACCGCCTGTGTCCCGAGGGCGGGGGCGAGGACGGCTGGAACGCCTCGCTCGACACCCTCGTGCCCACGGAGGAGGACGCCCCCGTTCCGCTCCCCCGCAGTGCCCCCGGCGACACGATGCAGCACGGGCCCGAATACGCCCCGTGGGAGGACCCGTTCGGCAGTCCGGACCCCAGCCCCTCCCTGAGGGTCCGCGCCGAGCGCGGCATGGAGCGACTCAGGAAATCAGCTGGCACGGATGGTGAGGCATGAGCAGGCGGCCCTCCTGGCTCTACGAGGGCGCCCGCGTACTGGACCCCGCCGAAGGCCGCGAAGGGATCGTCCAATTCATCGGCGACTGGGAAGACCCCAAGACCCGGCGCTTCATCCCCGAAGCCGTCTTCCTGCGCCCCGAAGGCGGGGGCGTCGAATGGGTAGTCGCCGACCACCAGGCCCTGCGCCAGGCCGACCCCCGCTGACCCCACCGAGGCTCCGCCCGGTGCCTCCAACAACACCACTTGCCTGGGCGGGGCACGCCGCCCGGACCCGATCGAGAGGAGCACGATGCAGAGTGCGTTACGGCTCGCGGCCAGGCCTCGGTCTGTGATCATGCAGCCGACCACGAAGTGCCTGCCCATGGACTGCACGTACTGCTACCTGCCGTTCCGCAAGATGAACCACTTGATGCCGGTGACGGTTGCCGAGGCTGTGACCGCGGCCGTCAATCTGTGGGCAGCCGACGATCCGGCGTTCGAGGTCGTTTGGCACGGCGGGGAGCCGCTGGCCACCGGCCGTGACCACCTGGCCGCGCTCATGTCCCCCTTCAAAGGCGCGAAGCACAGCGTCCAGACGAACGCAGCTCTGGTGGATGACGCCTGGTGCGCGTTCCTGCTGGAGCGCGAGGTGCACGTCGGCGTCAGCATCGACGGCCCCGAGGACATGAACACCCAACGCGTCACCCTCGCGGGCCACCCCGGATTCCGCGTCACCATGCGAGGCATCGAGCGCCTGCGCCGCCACGGCATCCCGTTCTCCGCCATCGCGGTCGTCTCCGACCCGGCCCCCGAGAACGCGGCCCGCTTCTACGACTTCTTCGCCGAGCTGGGCGTCACCACCCTCGGCGTCAACGTCGAAGAGGAAGAAGGGGTCAACCGCGGGGCCAAGGATTCCGAACCCGTGCGCGCGACCGAGTTCTGGGCCGCCCTCGCAGACGCCTGACGAGCCAATCCGGTGATCCGGCTGCGGGAGATCCAGCGGGTGCTGAACTTCGCCGGTGCCGTTCTCGGCAGCCACGACACCGCCCCCACGCCCACCTCTGCACCTTGGGATCCGATGCCCACCGTCGCCTACGACGGCGGGGTGGTCATGCTCTCCCCAGAGCTGGCGGGGTTCACCGACGCCCGGTTCGGCGACTTCACCACCGGCAACGTGCTCAAAGACGGCCTGGACGTCCTCGTGGCCGAGGCCGAGGAACGCACCTCCTGGATCCCCGAGTTCTGGCAGGGCGTCGACGCGTGCCGCGCCACCTGCCCCGCTTTCGCCTTCTGCGGGGGCGCCCACGCCGCGAACCGGTACTTCGAGCACGCCGGCAGGTTCGACGGGACCAAGACCCAGTACTGCACCACAGCCAAAATCGCCCTACTCGAAGGAGTCACGCGACATGTCCGTTCACACGCCCGCTGACGCCGCCACCCTCGTGATGGACTCGGCGGAGGGATTCGAGTCCCTCCTGGAGGCTGCCGGCACCGCCGCCGTCGCCCGCTGGGAGAACGCCTGGACCAACGCCACCTGGAGCAACCAGCCCACCTCGGAAGCCGCGCCCGCCAAGCCCCTCGCCACGTTCGACAACCGTCCGACATGGGACAACTGGAAGAACAAGTAGCACCCGCCAGCATCGGGACGGTCCCGCCGCCGCGCGGGGCCGCCCCGCCCCAACGACAAGGAGCACCATGGCCATCCGAACCTTCGGCCACACCACGATCACCCTGCCGGAGCTGGACGAGCCCGGCCTCTACCTGAGTAACGTCGACAGCCTCGACAGCTCCCGCGGCACCGTCCAGGACTTCGCGTACGGGGACGCCGATCTCCGATCGCTCGACCTCGCGGAGACCCAGCTGGTCACCGGCCGGATCGCGGGCATCCGCGCGAAGCGGGTCGAGTTCGAACAGGTCAACTTCCACGGCGTGGAGATCGGCGACAGCGAGCTCGGCTCGGCACGCTGGACCGAGAGCAAGCTGACCCGAGTCCACGTCCGGGACTGCAAGCTGATGGGCGCCGCTCTGGACCGCTTGGTGCTCGACGACGTTCTGTTCGAGGGCTGCAAGCTCGACTTCGCCACCTTCGAGAAGGTCCGCGCCACCGGCCCCGTGGCCTTCATCGGCTGCATCCTCACAGAGGCCACATTCACGGACTGCGACCTGTCCGACGCCGTGTTCACCGACTGCACGCTCCGGCTCACCGAATTCGGCGCCGGCCGCTACCGCAACACCGACCTTCGCGAGAACGACCTGTCGGCAATCCGCGGCGTCGCGAACCTCGCCAAGGTCCGCATCGACCCCGGCCAGCAGTCCGACCTCGCCGAAGCCCTCGTGAGCGAACTCGACATCGCCGTCGGGGACGACTGACCCGGGAGGGAGACCCGTGCCCCTGCACATCGCCTATGGCGACCCGTCCGCCCTCCGCGCTCGCTGCGAAATCGCCACCGTCCGGACCACTCGCCCCGAGGAGACCGCCTACGAGCCCGGCGCGATCATCCCGGCCGGGCGGTGGAGCCCCATGACCGAGGTAGACGTCAAGGCCGTCACAGCCCGTCGCCA
>NZ_JBHWBP010000499.1:0-4295 GCF_042735575.1 Streptomyces sp. NPDC059564
CGGTACCGCAAGCACCACATCCCCCAGGTCAAGGGCTTCTGGGAGAAGTACTACTTCCGCCCGGGCAACCTCGGCTGGCCCGTCTTCGACACCGCCGTCGGCCGCGTCGGCGTCTACATCTGCTACGACCGCCACTTCCCCGAGGGCTGGCGCGCGCTGGGCCTGGCCGGCGCCCAGATCGTCTTCAACCCGTCCGCCACCTCCCGCAGCCTGTCCTCCTACCTCTGGCAGCTGGAACAGCCCGCCTCCGCCGTCGCCAACGAGTACTTCGTCGCCGCGATCAACCGCGTCGGCCGGGAGGAGTACGGCGACAACGACTTCTACGGCACCAGCTACTTCGTCGACCCGCGCGGCCAGTTCGTCGGGGAGGTCGCCAGCGACAAGGAGGAGGAACTCCTCGTCCGCGACCTCGACTTCGGCCTGATCAAGGAGGTCCGCGACCAGTGGGCCTTCTACCGCGACCGCCGCCCCGACGCCTACGGAGGACTCGTACAGCCGTGACCAACCCCATCCCGCTGCACAGCCGCCACGTCGCCGTCCTGCCCGACTGGCTCGCGCTCTACTACGACCGCCCCATCGAGCTCACCCACGGTGAGGGCCGCCACGTCTGGGACGCCGACGGGAACCGCTACCTCGACTTCTTCGGCGGCATCCTCACCACGATGACCGCCCACGCCCTGCCCGAGGTCACCAAGGCCGTCTCCGAACAGGCCGGGCGGATCATCCACTCCTCCACCCTGTACCTGAACCGGCCGATGGTCGAGCTGGCCGAACGGGTCGCCGCCCTGTCCGGCATCCCCGACGCCCGGGTCTTCTTCACCACCTCCGGCACCGAGGCCAACGACACGGCCCTGCTGCTCGCGACGACGTACCGGCGCTCCAACCAGATCCTGGCCATGCGCAACAGCTACCACGGCCGGTCCTTCTCCACCGTCTCGATCACCGGCAACCGGGGCTGGTCCCCGACGAGCCTCTCGCCGCTCCAGACGTACTACGTCCACGGCGCGGTCCGCACCCGCGGTCCGTTCGCGGACCTGCCGGACGCGGAGTTCACCGCCGCCGCCGTAGCGGACCTCGAAGACGTACTGGGCCAGGCGCGCGGGGGAGTGGCCGCGCTCATCGCCGAACCCATCCAGGGCGTCGGCGGGTTCACCTCCCCGCCCGACGGGCTCTACGGGGCCTTCCGGGAGGTCCTCGACCGGCACGGCATCCTCTGGATCAGCGACGAGGTGCAGACCGGCTGGGGCCGCACCGGAGAGCACTTCTGGGGCTGGCAGGCCCACGCCCAGAACGGCCCGCCGGACATCCTCACCTTCGCCAAGGGCATCGGCAACGGCATGTCCATCGGCGGGGTCGTGGCCCGCGCCGAGGTGATGAACTGCCTGGACTCGAACTCCATCTCCACCTTCGGGGGTTCACCGGTCACCATGGCGGCCGGCCTCGCGAACCTCACGTACCTGCTGGAGCACGACCTCCAGGGCAACGCCCGCCGCGTCGGCGGCCTCCTGCTGGAGCGGCTGCGCGCCGTCTCCGCCGCCGTGCCCGCCGTACGGGAGGTCCGCGGGCGGGGCCTGATGGCCGGACTGGAGCTGACGAAGCCCGGTACCGGCCAGGCCGACCCGGAGGCGGCCGCCGCCGTCCTGGAGGCCGCCCGCGCGGGCGGTCTGCTGCTCGGCAAGGGCGGCGGCCACAACACCAGCGTGCTGCGCATCGCGCCGCCGCTCTCCCTCACCGTCGCCGAGGCGGAAGAGGGCGCCGAGATCCTCGAACAGGCCCTCCGCAGCATCCGATAACCCAGCCAGCCCGTAGGGGAGTTCCATGAGCACCCGCACCCTGATCCGCGGCGGACTGGTGATCACCGCCGCCGACGAGCTCCACGCGGACGTCCTCATCGAGGACGGCCGGATCGCGGCCCTCGCCGCGAGCGGCTCGGCCGCCGCCGAGACCTGGACCGCCGACCGCACGCTCGACGCGAGCGGGAAGTACGTCATCCCCGGCGGGGTCGACGCGCACACCCACATGGAGCTCCCGTTCGGGGGCACCGCCGCCTCGGACACCTTCGAGACGGGCACCCGTGCCGCCGCCTGGGGCGGCACCACCACCATCGTCGACTTCGCCGTACAGGGCATGGGCCGCTCCCTGCGCGAGGGGCTCGACACCTGGTACGCCAAGGCCGACGGCAACTGCGCGATCGACTACGGCTTCCACATGATCGTGTCGGACGTCAACGAGCACACCCTCAAGGAGATGGACGGCCTCGTCGAGGAAGGCGTGAGCTCGTTCAAGCTGTTCATGGCGTACCCGGGGGTCTTCTACTCCGACGACGGGCAGATCCTGCGCGCCATGCAGCGGGCCTCCGGCAACGGCGGGCTGATCATGATGCACGCCGAGAACGGCATCGCCATCGACGTGCTCATCGAACAGGCCCTGGCGCGCGGGGAGACCGACCCCCGCCACCACGGCGAGGTCCGCAAGGTGCTGCTGGAGGCGGAGGCCACGCACCGCGCCATCCAGCTCGCCCGGGTCGCGGGTTCCCCGCTGTACGTGGTCCACGTATCGGCGGAGGAGGCGCTGGCCGAGCTGGCGGCGGCCCGGGACAAGGGTCTGCCGGTCTTCGGCGAGACCTGTCCGCAGTACCTGTTCCTGTCCACCGACAACCTCGAAGAGCCGGACTTCCAGGGCGCCAAGTACGTCTGCTCCACCCCGCTGCGGCCGCGCGAGCACCAGGCGGCGCTGTGGCGGGGCCTGCGGACCGACGACCTCCAGGTGGTCTCCACCGACCACTGCCCCTTCTGCTTCCGCGGCCAGAAGGAGCTCGGCCGCGGCGACTTCTCCAAGATCCCCAACGGGCTGCCGGGGGTGGAGAACCGGATGGACCTCCTCCACCAGGCCGTCCTGGACGGGCACATCAGCCGCCGCCGCTGGATCGACATCGCCTGCGCGGCGCCGGCCCGGATGTTCGGCCTCTACCCCAGGAAGGGCACCATCGCGCCGGGCGCCGACGCCGACGTCGTCCTCTACGATCCGCACGCCGAGCAGGTCATCTCCGCCGAGACGCACCACATGAACGTGGACTACTCGGCGTACGAGGGCAAGCGGATCACGGGACGCGTCGACACGGTCCTCTCGCGCGGCGAACTCGTCGTCGACCGGCGCGAGTACACCGGCCGGGCGGGTCACGGCTCCTTCGTCCACCGCTCCACCTGCCAGTACCTGTAAGCGCACAGCGCACGCAAGGAGCAGCCAGCCATGGACTTCGGCCTCGTCCTGCAAACCGACCCGCCCGCCTCGGCGGTCGTCAGCCTCATGAAGCGCGCCGAGCGCAACGGATTCCGCTACGGCTGGACCTTCGACTCGGCGGTGCTGTGGCAGGAACCGTTCGTCATCTACAGCCAGATCCTGGCCAACACGCAGAAGCTGCACGTGGGGCCGATGGTCACCAACCCGGGCACCCGCACCTGGGAGGTGACCGCCTCCACCTTCGCCACCCTCAACGACATGTACGGCAACCGCACGGTCTGCGGGATCGGCCGCGGCGACTCGGCGATGCGGGTCGCCGGGCGGGCGCCCAACACCCTCGCCCGGCTCGGCGAGGCCATCGACGTCATCCGCGACCTTGCCGAGGGGCGCGAGGCCGAGGTTGACGGCAAGCCGCTGCGGATCCCGTGGATCCGGGACGGGAAGCTGCCCGTCTGGATGGCGGCGTACGGGCCGAAGGCCCTGGCCCTGGCCGGGCAGAAGGCCGACGGGTTCATCCTCCAGCTCGCCGACCCTTACCTCACCGAGTGGATGATCAAGGCGGTGCGTCAGGCTGCTGTAGAGGCCGGCCGCGATCCCGACTCGATCACCATCTGTGTGGCGGCTCCGGCGTACGTCACGGCCGACGACTCGGCGCAGGCGCTGGCCCACGCCCGCGACCAGTGCCGGTGGTTCGGCGGGATGGTCGGCAACCACGTCGCCGACCTGGTATCCCGCTACGGCGAGCACTCCTCGATGGTCCCGGACGAGCTGACCGAGTACGTCAAATCCCGCCAGGGCTACGACTACAGCCACCACGGCCGCGCCGGAAACCCTTCGGCGGACTTCGTCCCGGACGAGATCGTGGACCGCTTCTGCCTGTTGGGCCCGCCGGAAGCCCACATCGAGAAGCTCCGTGCCCTCCGCGACCTCGGCGTCGACCAGTTCGCGGTCTACGACATGCACGATGCCAGGGAAGCCACCATCGACGCGTACGGCTCCGACATCATCCCGACGTTCCGCTGACTTTCGCGAGTGACTCGGGGCCGACCGGGAGG
>NZ_JBHWBP010000500.1:0-4281 GCF_042735575.1 Streptomyces sp. NPDC059564
GGTGGGCGGGGTATCGCGGATGCCGAGGAGGGTGAGGGCGGCGGCGCCGGTGAGGGCGGCCGTGTCGCCGGAGAGCGGGTCGGCGGTGGGCTCGGCGGCGTACAGGACGGCGGCGAGGGCCCGTTGGCGGTGGTCCGGGGGGCCGGTCTGGAGGAGGTAGACCCGGGGCAGCAGGCGCTGCCAGGGGCCGCCCGGGCGGGTGCGGGAGGTGATGGTGGCGTCGGGGATCCCGGCGATGGTGGTGAGCTGGTGACGGGTGGCGAGGCCGAGCTGCCTGCGGGCCACGGATACGGGTGCCTTGGGTGTGATCATGGCCCCGGTATGCCCGGGCGGGCGGGGGTCTACCTGTCGCGGTCCGGGTGATCGGGGGACAGGAAGACGACCACGCCCGTCTCGGTGCCGGGGAGGGCGGGCACCTCGTGCCAGCCCAGCCGCCGGTACGTGGCCACCGTGTCCGTGGCCAGCCGCGAGGTCAGCAGCCAGGCCCGGCGCTCCGGGGCGTCGGCGGTGATCTCGGTGAGCAGGGTGCGGCCGGTGCCGCGGCCGCGCGCGTAGCCGCGTACGGCGAGTTCGTCTATCTCCAGGGCGCCGACCAGGAGTTCCCGTACCCGCGCCGGGCCGAGCTGGGCGGCGACCTGGGGGTAGGCGCGGTTCTTCGGGAAGGGTGACGGGGTCAGCCAGCCGGTGGCGAAACCGTCGATGCCGGTCGCGGACTGGGCGAAGGCCGTACGGAATCCCGGGCGCCGGACGTCCGTCTGGAGGCGGGCCGAGAACTGGCGAATGGTTTCTTCGCCTTCGTTCCACGGTGGCGCGGAGAAGACGTCCGCGTAGACGTCGACCAGCTCGTCCGTGAGGTCGAGGACGGCCCGTCCGTAAGAGATCACGCTGTCGGCTCCCGGGGGTGGGGGTGGTGAGTTGAGGGGGTTTCCTCCTGGAAGACCGAATCTACGCCCAGGAGGTTCCCCGCCCCGGGGGTGCGCAGAAACGGCGAGTGTGCGACAAATCGGCCCGGTGTGGTCCGTGTCGCGGGCGGGGGTGGGGCGTTGAGCAGCCCGTGGACAGACTGCTACGGGTGGCCGGGCTCTGCGCGCTCGCCTTCCTCCTCGTGCTCGGGGTCGTGGCGCTGCTGCCGCGCGGGGTGCGGGATGCCGTGCCGGATGCCGTGGTCGGCGGGGCGGTGCTGCTGCTCGGGGCGGTGGGGGTCCGGCGGGGGTCGAGGGGCCCGCGTTAGCCTCGTAGGCGACTTATCGCATCATCGTGCCGGGCCGACGGGTGTCGGCGTGAGCGGCAGACAAGACGAACGAGGGAGTTCGACATGGCGCGGGTACCGAGTTCCGCGGTGGCGGCAGCCGGCCTGGTCGGCGGTTACGCCGTCGCGCGCTGGACCAAGAAGCGGCCTCTGGGCGGTGTCGTGCTCGGCGCCGCCGGGCTCGTGGCCGGCCGGGAGTGGCACCGGCGGGGCGGCACTCCGGCGGCGGCCGGGCTGGGGGCGCTGTACCTGGCGGGCTTCGCGGGGGCGCACCCGCTGGCCAAGAAGGTCGGCGCGTGGCCGGCGGTCATCGGCGCGGCCGGGGTCGTCGCGGCGACGGCCTGGGCGGTGGCCGACCGCGGCTGACCCTTGGCGGGGGCTTACGGGGGCTTACGGGGTCTTACGGGCCCCAGCGCGCCGGGGCCCGGCCGGCGGGTGGGGGCTCTGGAGCCGGCCCCACGCGCTGTCCGGACCGGGCGGCGCGGGCAGCGGAACCGCACCGGCCGAACCCGGCTGCGCCGAAGCCCTGGGGCTCCGCCCCGGACCCCGCGCCTCAAACTCCCCCGGACTCCGTCCGGGGGGACCCCCGGGCGAGGCTGGATGGTGCTGGGGCGAGTGGCCCGGTGCGACACCGCTCCCCACCGGCAAGGCCGGATCTTCCCGGTGCGGCGGGCAGGTGCGGCACGGCTGCCGGGCCGCGGTACTGCCCGTGGCGCCCGCCCCACCCCCGGGGCCCGGCGGGCCGGGGCCGGGGTCACGCCCCGAAGGCCTGGGAGACCGTGTAGATCAAGAGGCCCGCCAAGGCGCCGACCACCGTGCCGTTGATGCGGATGAACTGGAGGTCGCGGCCGATGTGGGCCTCGATCTTGCGCGAGGTGTGCTCGGCGTCCCAGCCCGCCACCGTGTCGGTGATCAGCGAGGTGATCTCGGTGCGGTACGTGGTGACGACGTAGACGACCGCGCCCTCGATCCAGCCCTCCAGCTTGTCCTGGAGGCGGCCGTCGGTGGCCAGGCGGGCGCCCAGGGACATCAGCGAGGACCGCACCCGCAGCCGCAGCTCGCTCTGCTCGTCCTCCGCCGCCGAGATCATCATCGACCGGACGGCGGTCCACGCCGAGGCGATCACGTCCTGCACCTCGCCCCGCGCCAGGATCTCGGACTTCAGCCGCTCCACCCGCGCCCGCGTCTCGGTGTCGGACTGCAGGTCGGCCGCGAAGTCGGTCAGGAAGCGGTCCACCGCCCCGCGTGCCGGGTGCCCCGGCATGTCCCGCATCTCGGTGACGAAACGCAGCAGCTCCTTGTACACGCGGTCGCCGATCTTGCGGTCGACGAAGCGCGGGGTCCAGCCCGGTGCGCCGCCCTGGACGGCGTCCATGACGGACTCCCCGTGGGTGACCAGCCAGTCGTGGGCCTTGGCGCAGACGAGGTCGACGGCCCGGTGGTGGCCGCCGTCGGCGACGACCCTCTCCAGGGTCTTGCCGATGCCCGGCGCGATCTCCGCCGCCTCGGCCCGCCGCGTGATCGCCTCGCCCACGACGGCCTGGACGTCGGAGTCGCGCAGGACGGTCAGGGCCCCGCGCAGCGCGGTGGCCAGCTCGGCCGTGACCCGGTCGGCGTGCGCCGGTTCCGCCAGCCAGGCGCCGAGGCGCCCGCCGATGCCGAGTGCGTGCAGCCGGGCGCGCACCACCTCGGGCGAGAGGAAGTTCTCGCCGACGAACTCCCCGAGGGAGACGCCGAGCTGGTCCTTCTTGGTCGGGATGATCGCGGTGTGCGGGATGGGCAGGCCCAGGGGCCGCCGGAAGAGGGCGGTGACGGCGAACCAGTCCGCGAGCGCACCGACCATGCCGGCCTCGGCGGCGGCCGCGACGTACCCGGCCCAGCCGCCCGCGCCCCACGCGTGCTGGGCGTACTTGGCCAGTACGTAGACCACCGCGACCAGCATCAGCAGGCCCGTCGCGGTGGTCTTCATCCGGCGGACGCCGCGCCGCCGCTCCTCGTCGGCCGGGCTGAACACGAAGGCGCCGCGGGCGGGCGGGGGCGCGGCGCGTGCTCTCGTACGCCCGTCCGGGCCACCAGGGCCACCAGGGCCGCCGGAGCTGCCGCCCGGGCCACCCGGGCCACCGGGGCCGCCGGAGCCGCCCGCACGGTCCGCGCCGCCGCCGTCACCGTTCTTCACGCTGATGTCCACGTGCTCCTGCCTTCCCCCGGTGGCCGGTTTTGTCTGCATAGCATCCGACTCCCGGGAGGCCCGGGGAGTTCCCGGCGCGCCGTACGGCGGCTGAGGCCGCTCAGAGCTCCTTGCGGTAGCCGCCGCCGTCCAGCGGCTTCGAGCCCTTCGGCGCCTTGGTGCGGACCTCCACCCCGCCCCAGAAAGCCAGGCCGTTCACGATCACCCGCGGGGCGCCCGGCTGCGGCGCGGTCTGGGCGCCGCTCTGGTCGAAGGCGCCCATGATGCCGATGCCCCGGACGTCGACCTCGACCCCCGGCGGGACGGTGATCTGGATGCCGCCCATGATCGCGACGCAGGTGATGACGACCGCGCGCTCGGCGAAGTCCGCCTCGCGCAGGTCGAGCTCGCCGCCGCCCCAGAAGGCCACCGCGTTGAAGTGGGCCGGCACGGTCCAGCGGCCCTTGCGCTGGAAGCCCGACATGACCGCGACCGCCGTGGAGGAGGTCCCGGAGCCGCCGATCCGGCCCGGCCAGGGGGCTCCGCCCGGCGTCGGCCCGGTGGCGGGTACGGCGCCCAGCGGGAGCGCGCCGGGTACGGGAGGCAGGTCGCGGGTCAGCGGTTCGAGCTCCGCGTACGTACGGGACTTGTACGCCGCCTCCAGCCGCTCCTCGAACTCGTCCATGTCGAGCCGGCCCTCGGCGACGGCGTCCCGCAGGCGCTCCACGACCCGCTCCCGGTCGGCGTCCGACGCCCTCAGCGCGGGCGCCGCCGCCGGTCCGGGCGCCGCGCCCTCCTGCGGCGCCTTCCCGACCGGCGCCTTCTCGACCGGCGCCTTCTCGACCGGCGCCTTCTCGACCGGCGC
>NZ_JBHWBP010000501.1:0-4234 GCF_042735575.1 Streptomyces sp. NPDC059564
GCCTCCGGGGCCCGTGGAGCCGGTCGGGTCAGACGGTGACCGGGTCCTCGTCCGGGGACGGGGCCGGGACCACCGTCAGGCGGGCCGTCTTCTTCGCGCGGCGGCGTTCCTTGCGGAGCTCGACCATCGTGTAGAGGGTCGGCACCAGCAGCAGCGTCAGCAGCGTCGAGCTGACCAGGCCGCCGATCACCACCACCGCGAGCGGCTGCGAGATGAAGCCGCCCTCGCCGGTGACGCCGAGCGCCATTGGGAGCAGGGCGAAGATCGTCGCCAGGGCCGTCATCAGGATCGGGCGGAGCCGGTGGCGGCCGCCCTCGATGACCGCCTCGACGACGCCCAGCCCCTGCGCCCGGTACTGGTTGACCAGGTCGATCAGGACGATCGCGTTGGTCACCACGATGCCGATGAGCATCAGCATGCCGATCATGGCCGGGACGCCCATCGGGGTGCCGGTGACGATCAGCAGACCCAGCGCGCCGGTGGCCGCGAAGGGGATGGAGACCAGCAGGATCAGCGGCTGGACCAGCGAGCGGAACGTCGCGACCAGCAGCATGAACACGATCGCGATGGCCGCGAGCATGGCCAGGCCCAGCGAGCCGAAGGCCTCGTCCTGGTCGGAGGAGACGCCGCCGATGGCGGCGGTCGCGCCGGCGGGCAGGTCCAGGGCCTTGATCCTGGTCTGGAGCGTGGCGCTGACCGCGCCCGTGTTGTCGCCGACCGGCTTGGCGGTGATGGTCGCGGCGCGGGCGCCGTCGATCCGGGTCATCGCGACCGGGCCGGGAACCACCTTGACCTCGGCGATGTCGCCGAGCTTGAGCGGGCCGACCGGCAGTGCCTGGAGCTCGGCCAGGGTGGCGGCCGGGCGGGAGGAGCGGACCACGACGTCCCGCTCGGTGTCGTCCAGTACGGCCTTGGCCACCGGGTTGCCCCGCACGGCCTGGGCGACGAGCGCGCCCAGCGCGGCCTGGTTCAGGCCGGCCTCGGCGGTCTTGGGAGTGGCGGTGACGGAGATGCGCGGCACCGACTGGGCCAGGTCGCTCTGGACGTCGGTGACGCCCTTGAGGGTGGCCACCTCGGCGCGAACCTGCTCGGCGGCCTTCGCGAGCACGCCCGCGTCACCGGCCTTGACGACCACGCTCAGGTTCTGGCTGCCGAAGCCGCCGCCCGCCGAGAGGGAGGTGTCGCCGATGCCGTCGAGCTTGGCCAGGGCGTCCTGGATGCGCTGCTTGACGGCCTCGGAGTCCTTGGCGTCGTCCAGGGTGACCTGGAAGGAGGCCTGGTTGGTGCCCGTACCGCCGCCGAAGGCCGCGAGGAAGCCGGAGGAGCCGACGGTGACCTGGTAGTCCTTGACGCCCTCGACGGAGGCCAGGGCCTTCTCCACCTTGCGGCTCGCCTCGTCGGAGGCGGCCAGCGAGGTGCCGGGGGCCAGTTCCTGCTTGACCGTCAGGACGTCCTGGTCGCCCTGGTCGAAGAAGTTGGTCTTCAGGAGCGGGGTCATGCCGAAGGTGGCGACCAGGACGACGACCGCGATGGCCACACTGGTCAGGCGGCGCCGCGTGGCGAAGCCCAGGACCCGTACGTAGACCTTCTGCAGGCGGCTGCGCGCCTCCTTCTCCTCCGCCTCCCGGCGGGCCTTCTCCGGATCCTCCGAGGTGCCCTTGGGGGCGCGCAGGAACCAGAACGACAGCACCGGAACGACGGTCAGCGACACCAGCAGCGAGGCCAGCAGCGCGGCGGTCACGGTGAGCGAGAAGGAGCCGAAGAGCTCGCCGATCATGCCGCCGACCAGTCCGATCGGCAGGAAGACGGCGACGGTGGTGAGCGTCGACGAGGTGACCGCGCCCGCGACTTCACGTACCGCGGTGATGATCGCGGCCTCGCGCTCCTCGCCGTAGCCGAGGTGGCGCTTGATGTTCTCCAGGACCACGATCGAGTCGTCGACGACGCGGCCGATGGCGATGGTGAGCGCGCCCAGCGTCAGCATGTTGAGCGACAGGTCGCGGGTCCACAGCACGATCAGGGCGAGGACCACGGACAGCGGGATGGAGACCGCGGTGACCAGGGTCGAGCGGATCGAGGCCAGGAAGACCAGGATCACGATGACCGCGAAGGCCAGGCCGAGCAGGCCCTCGGTGGTGAGGCCGGAGATGGACTTGGCGACGGCCGGGCCCTGGTCGCTGACGACGGTCAGCGCGGCGCCGGAGCCGAGGGTGGAACGCAGTTCGGGGAGCTTGTCCTTGACGGCGTCGGAGATGGCGACGGCGCTGCCGTCCTTGTCCATGGTGAGGACGAGGGCGAGGCTGGGCTTGCCGTTGGTGCGGGTGATGGAGTCGGCCTTGGCCGGCTCCTGCTTGACCGCGGCCACGTCACCGAGGCGGACGGCGGGCTTGCCGGGGCCGGGGGTCAGCCGGAGGTCCTCCAGCTGGGCGAGGGAGGTGTAGCCGGAGCCGACGCGGACGGTGCGGTTCTTGCCCTCCTCGTCGAAGGAGCCGGCGGGGACGGTCGCGCCGCCCGCCTTGAGGCCCTCGCCGAGCTTCGCCGCGTCGAGGCCGGCGGCGGCGAGCTTCGCGTCGTCGGGGGTGACGGTGACCTGGAGGTCGCGGACGCCGTCCACGCTGACCTGGCCGACGCCGGGGATGTCTTCCAGGACGGGGACGACGGACTTGTTCAGCTGGTCGGCGAGGGCCTGCTGGTCCTTGTCCGAGGTGACGGCGAGGACGACGGTGGGGATGTCGTCGGTGGAGCCGGCGACCACCTGCGGGTCGACCTCGGAGGGCAGCCGGACGCGGGCCCGGTTGACGGCCTGCTGGACGTCGGCGACGAGCTGCTTGGTGCCGCTGTCGCCGTAGTCGAAGGTGGCCCGGATGAGGGCGTTGCCCTCGCTGGCGGTGGAGGTGATGCCGGTGATGCCGTCGACGCCCTTGAGGGTGGCTTCGATCGGCTCGATGACCTGCTTCTCCACCACGTCGGGCGAGGCGCCCTGGTACGGCGCGAGCACGGACACCATGGGCAGTTCGATGGAGGGCAGCAGCTGCTGCTTGAGCTGCGGGATGGCTATGGCGCCGAAGAGCAGCGCGACGATCGACACGAGGCCGATCAGCGCTCTCTGGGAAAGGCTGAAGCGGGACAGCCAGGACATGGGTGTGGGATCTCTCTGCAGTACGTACGGAGGCGAGGGCTCTTCAGCCTCTCCCACGCCGCGACCCCGTCGCGTCGCTCCCAGGTCCTGTCCTTATGTGCGGCATACCGCGTCCGCAGTACTCCGTCCCGCGCGGAGTCCTGCGGGTCAGTCGGCGCGCGGGCGGACCAGGCCCGATTCGTACGCGATGACCACCAATTGCGCCCGGTCGCGGGCGCCGAGCTTGGCCATGGCCCGGTTGACGTGGGTCTTGACGGTGAGCGGGCTGACTTCGAGCCGGGCGGCGATGCCGTCGTTGGAGAGGCCCGCGGCGACCAGTACGAGGACCTCGCGCTCGCGGACGGTCAGCGCGGCGAGGCGTTCTGCGTGGGCCGAACCGGCGGCGGGGGGCTCGGCGTGGCCGCCCTGGGCGAGGAAGCTGGCGATGAGGCCCTTGGTCGCGGCCGGGGACAGCAGCGCCTCGCCGGCCGCCGCGACGCGGATGGCGTTCAGCAGCTCGTCGGGCTCGGCGCCCTTGCCGAGGAAGCCGGAGGCTCCTGCGCGCAGGGCCTGGACCACGTACTCGTCCACTTCGAAGGTGGTCAGCATGACGACCCGGACCGCGGAGAGCTCGGGGTCGGCGCTGATCAGGCGGGTGGCGGCGAGCCCGTCGGTGCCGGGCATCCGGATGTCCATGAGGACCACGTCGGCCCGCCGTTCGCGGGCGAGGGCGTAGGCCTGGGCCCCGTCGGAGGCCTCGCCGACGACCTGCATGTCGGCCTCGGAGTCGACGAGCACCTTGAACGCGCTGCGCAGCAGCGCCTGGTCGTCGGCGAGCAGCACCCTGATGGGCCCGCCGGTCTGTGTCTGGGTCCCCGTCTCGTCCACCCCCCGAGGGTACGCGGGCACCGGCGCGGGCCCGGGTGCGGGCTCAGGCGGGGGCTCGGCCGGGGGTTCGGCCAGGGGCTCAGCCGAGGGCGAGGACCAGCAGGGCCGTGGTCGCCGCCACTTCGCACAGGGCGCCGAAGACGTCGCCGGTGACCCCGTCGAAGCGGCGTACGCAGCGGCGCAGCAGGAGTTCGGCGGCGAGCAGGCCCGCGCCGAGGCCTTCGGGAC
>NZ_JBHWBP010000502.1:0-4228 GCF_042735575.1 Streptomyces sp. NPDC059564
CACCACCCCATAGCCGTCGTCGGCGCTGGACTGGGAGGCCTGACGCTCGCCCGCGTCCTGCACGTACACGGCATCGAGGCCGCCGTCTTCGACCTGGAGGCCTCCCCGGACACCCGTACCCAGGGCGGGATGCTCGACATCCACGAGGAATCCGGTCAAGCGGCCCTGCGGGCGGCGCGGTTGCTGGAGGAGTTCCGTGCCAAGGTCCACCCCGGAGGCCAGGCCCTGCGCGTCCTCGACCGGCACGCCCGCGTCCTGCACGAGGAGGCCGACGACGGCACCGGCGACCGCCCCGAGATCGACCGCGGCGACCTGCGCGACCTGCTGCTCGGATCGCTGCCCGAGGGCACGGTGCGCTGGGGCGCGAAAGTCACCCGGGCCCGTCCCCTGGGGCAGGGCCGGCACGAGGTCACCCTCGCCGACGGCACCGTCTTCACCACCGGCCTGCTGATCGGCGCCGACGGGGCCTGGTCACGGATCCGGCCGCTGCTCTCCGCCGAGACCCCCTCGTACACCGGCATCTCCTTCGTCGAGCTCGACCTCGTCGACGCCGACGCGCGCCACCCCGAATGCGCCGGGCTGATCGGCGGCGGAATGTTCTTCGCCCTCGGCGGCCACAAGGGCTTCCTCGCTCACCGGGAGACCGACGGCAGCCTGCACGTCTACACGGCTCTGCGCGCCCCGGAAGACGCGCTGTCCGCGCTCGACTTCACGGACGCCGACGCCGCGAAGGCCGGTCTCCTGTCGCACTTCCCCGACTGGGCACCCGAGCTGCGCCGACTGGTCGCCGACGCGGACGGACCGCTGGTCCCGCGCCTGATCCACGCGCTCCCCGTCGGCCACCGCTGGGCGCGGGTTCCGGGCGTGACCCTGCTCGGTGACGCGGCGCACCTGATGTCCCCCTTCGCGGGGGAGGGCGCCAACCTCGCGATGATCGACGGAGCCGACCTCGGCCGGTGCCTGGCCGCCCACCCGGACGACACCGAGGCGGCGCTCACGGCCTACGAGGCAACCCTGTTCCCGCGCGGCGAGGAGAAGGCCCGGGACTCGGTCAACGGCCTGGAAGCCATCTTCAACGACCACGCCCCCCAGCCCCTGATCGACCTGTTCACCTCGCCGCGCTCCGGCACCCCCGCGGACGTCTAGGGCCTGTCCGAGAAAGTGGATCTTGGCTGTGTCCGGCGCCGGCTCACTCGTCCAGGACTCCCGGGTGGGCGGGGCGTGCGGCATCCTCGGACAGCCGGAAGGGAACGCCGGTGAGCTTCTCGGACAGCTCCCACAGCAGGCGGGCGGTGGCGGTGTCACGGATGGCGCGTTCCCGGTCGCGCAGGACGGGCTCGCCGCGTAGCTGAAGCGGTCCGTCGGGCACGACGAACGTTCCGCCCGGCAGGTCCGGGACGGTCGCGGCGTACAGGGAGGTCTTGGCGCCTTCGGGGGTGGGGCGGAAGGCGACGCGGACCAGAAGCCGGATCAACGCTCCGTAGAGCCGGCCGCGGTTGCCGTTGGCGCCGCCGGTGAGGACGTTGGTGCGGGTGAGTCCGGGGGCGACCGCCACGCTGCGCAGCCTCAGGCCGGCGGCGTCGGCGCGGCGTTGCAGTTCGGTGGCGAAGTAGAGATTGGCGCGCTTGGACTGCAGGTAGGTGAACATGGCGCGATAGCGGCGTTCGGCGTTGAGGTTGTCCAGGTCGAAGCGGGCGAACCGCTGGCCTTCGCTGCTGACGGTGACCACCCGCGGATCGGGCGAGGCGAGCAGATGGGGCAGCATCAGCCCGGTCAGGGCGAAGGTGCCCAGGTGGTTGATCCCGAACTGCGACTCGAAACCATCGGCGGTCCGGGCGAACGGCACCATCGCCACGCCGGCGTTGTTGACGAGCAGATCGAGCCGGTCGTGATCCCAGCCGTCGGCGAAGGCGCGTACGGAGGCGAGATCGGCCAGGTCGAGGAGGCGCACCTCGGCACGGGCGCCGGGTGCCTGGGCGAGCAGCCGGTCCAGGGCGGCCCGCCCGCGTCGGGGACTGCGGCAGGCCAGTACGACATGGGCACCCCGACGGGCGAGCGCCTCCGCCGTGACCTGGCCGATGCCGCTGTTGGCTCCGGTCACCACCGCCAGGCGGCCGGACTGGTCGGGGACGGAGTCGAGGGTCCACGTACGGGAGGTGCTGGGCATGGCCTTCCTTCTTCTGGGTCGCGGGCGTCCGGCTCCTGGGTCGAGGGCGCCCGGCCGGGCAGGAGCCCAGGTAATGCAACTTCTAGTTGCGATACGCTGGAGCCTGACACGTGAATGCCCGCTAACGCAACTAGGAGTTGCAATGGAGTTGGGTTCCTCCGGACCCGCCCGCCCGGTCGGGCGCGGCCTCAAAGCACAGGCGGCGGTGCGCGCCGCCACCCTCGCCGAGTTGCTGGACCGGGGCTACGCCGAGCTGACCGTCGAGGGCGTGGCCCAGCGGGCCGGGGTGCACAAGACGACGCTCTACCGGCGTTGGAAGGACCGCGAGAGCCTGGTCGTCGACGCGCTTTCCGAGCACTTCGCGACCGACATCCCCACTCCGGACACCGGCGCCGTCGAGACCGACCTGCTGGCGCTCGCGCGGGCGCTCGTGCGGAGCATGACCGGCCCGGTGGGCCGGGCGGTGCAGACCGCGATGTACTCCGACGCCGGCCGGCTGCCGGAGATCGCCGAGGCGAAGCGGCGGGTCTTCGCCGACCGGTTCCGGCGG
This sequence comes from Streptomyces sp. NPDC059564, assembly GCF_042735575.1. NCBI lineage: Bacteria > Bacillati > Actinomycetota > Actinomycetes > Kitasatosporales > Streptomycetaceae > Streptomyces > Streptomyces sp. NPDC059564. The sequence goes on from NZ_JBHWBP010000502.1 coordinate 2,718, forward strand.
GCCGAGCCCGTGGTCGCCCGCGCCATCGAACGGGGTGAACTCCCGGCGGATACCGATCCGGTCGAGCTGATCAAAACGCTGGCCGCCCCGATCTACTTCCGGTTGCTGGTCAGTGCCGATCCGGTCGAGGAGGGCGCCGCCGAGCAGGCCGTGCGGATCACGCTCGCCGCCGCCCGCGCCGGCGCCCTGGCGCGGGGCTCCGCCGCGGCCGACGGGACGACCGAAGCGGAGGCCGGTCAGGCGTGAGGGGCGGTGCGCTCGCCCCACGCGCACACAGGGTCGAACGGTTCGGGTGACAGCGCCGGCCCGGCCGGGGTGATCAGGCGCGGGCGCCGTCGAGGACCAGGGAGATCAGGCGGGGGACGAGGCCCTCTTCCAGGGGTTCGCCGGTGAGGAGGACGCGGGCGAGGAGGGGGCCCGTGATGGCTTCCACCAGGAGGTGCGGGTCGGTGTCGGCGGCCAGTTCGCCGCGGTCGATGCCCCGCTGGACCAGCGTCTCGGCACGCTCGAGGCGGGCCTGCCAGTACGCGCGCCGCCCCTCTTCCAGGGCGCCTTCCTCGCGGACCGTCCCCAGGAGCAGCATCGCGGTGCCGGCCGGTGTGGCGAAGAACCGGGCCAGCGCCGTGAAGAGCTCGTACAGGTCCTCGCGGACCGTGCCGGTGTCGGGCGTGGGGAGGGCCTGCTCGGTGCGCGTGGCGAGCGCGTCGAAGATGAGGTTCTCGCGGGTCTTCCAGCGTCGGTAGACGGAGGTTTCGTGCACGCCCGCCGCGCGGGCGACGGAGGCGACGGTGGTGGCGGCCAGTCCCTGGGAGGTGAGCAGGTCGACGGTGGCGGCCAGGACGGCCTGCCGCATCCGTTCCCCGCGCCGCCTCAGCGGCGGAGCCTCCTGCCCGCCCGTGCCCTCGTCGCTCGTCATCCGGCCACACTATCGCAAGGGGTCTTGCGATACGAATCCGGTCGGCGTACGTTGGAAAGCAAGGCGACTTGCGTTAGCCCGCTCGTCGCCCCACCTGTCCACCGGCCCACCCCGGGCCGGCGCCCGCCACCGGAACGGAATGGATCACCCCGCCATGGAACTCATGCGTGCCGCGCGCCTGCACATCCCCTCGCGCACCCTGATCGTCGACGAGGTCCCCGTTCCCGCCCCCGGCCCCGGACAGGTACTGGTCAAGGTGGAGGCCGCGGGCGTCTGCCTGTCCGACGTCCACCTCATCGACGGCACCCTCACCCCCGCCCACCTGCAGGGCGACACCGTCACCCTGGGACACGAGGTGGCCGGCACCATCGCCGAACGCGGACCCGACGTGACCGCCTGGACCGTGGGACGCCGGGTCGTCCTGCAGGCCGGCGAGGTGCGCGACGGCCGGGTCCTGACGCGCGGTGTCGACTACGACGGCGGCTGGGCCTCGTACGCACTCGCCACCGCCGAGACCCTCGTCGCCCTGCCCGAGGCGATCACCTTCGAACAGGGCGCGATCATCCCGGACGCCGTCTCCACCCCCTGGGGAGCC
>NZ_JBHWBP010000503.1:0-4219 GCF_042735575.1 Streptomyces sp. NPDC059564
CGCCGTGGCCTCCGCGAACGCGGCCGCAGCCGGCTCCAGCACCGGACGGGCACTCTTCTCGGTCATGTCGGACTCTCCAGAGCGTGGGGCATCGAGGGCGGGCAGCCCTCGGTGATCGTCGTGCCCACCGTCCGGCAGGCACAGCAGAAAAATAGTGCACGATTGAGTCGTGCACAACTTAATCGAGCACGCTATGGTCGCGTGCGCTTCGAACAGTAGGATGAGCAGCCGGGGATCCGGGCCGGTGGCAGCAGCGGACCAGGCGGAAGCAAAGGGAACGGCGGCATGGAGAAGGCGACGACCGGGCGGGCGGAAAGCGACTCGCTCAGGCTGGAGGACCAGCTCTGCTTCGCCCTTTACGCCGCCTCGCGCGCGGTCACGGCGAGCTATCGGCCCCTGCTGGACGAACTCGGACTGACCTACCCGCAGTATCTGGTGATGCTCGCTCTCTGGGAGCGGGAATCCCTCTCCGTACGGGACCTGGGCGCCGCGCTCCAGCTGGAGTCCAGCACGCTCTCCCCACTGCTCAAGCGCCTCGAAGTGAACGGCCTGGTCCTGCGCGAGCGGCGCGTCGACGACGAGCGTTCGGTTGCGGTGCGCCTCACCGAGGCTGGTGCGGACCTCCAGGGCAAGGCCCGCACCGTCCCGCTGGCCATCGGTGATGCGATGAACCTGACTCCGGAGCAGGACGCCACTGCCAGACATCTGCTCCGCCTGATCACGGCGAATGTCACCCGCAGGTGAGCGCCGCCCTTCTCCCCTGCACGGTTCGTGGTAGCGGGCACTGTGGTCAGAGGCGCGTCATGTCATCGGCTTGCGGCCCGGCCGGTTGGGGACCGATCGAGGTGACCGACAGCGGTGAGGTCTGCCGGGGTTGTCGTCAGGCGGCCCAGATCTGCTGTCCTGCGGCGTTGTAGAGGCGGAGGGACCCGTCGGTGCCGAGGGCTAGCCAGCCGGGATTCTTGTTGTTGGTGCCGGCTGCCCAGTTCGGGTGGCCGTCCTTGTCGTGAACGACGATGTTGCCGTCGGTCTGGAGTCTGAGCTGTGTGCCGCCACGGGCGGTATGGGACCACACCTTTTGGCCGCTCTTGGTGAGGATGAGCGCGCCGGTGGTGAGGGTGAGCCGGTACATCCTGCAGTACAGCGGCGAGACGGCGCAGCAGAGGCGCCGCCTCCCCCGCCGCAGACCGCACGAGTTGTCGAGCCAGAACGTCTTGCACCGCGTGGTCGCGGCGTCCTGTACGCAGCCGATGTTCACCGTCGTGGTGTCGTCCGTCGCCGCTTCCGTGTCGAAGGCCGTGGCCGGATCGGCCAACTGGCAGGCGCTGACCGGAGGTTCCTCCGCCCGCGCGACCGTCGGCCCGGGAAGCGCGGTGAGCAGTGCCACCGAGAGAGCGAGCGCCACCACGCGGAGCCCGGCCAGCCGCCGTGCCCGGGTAACCCATCGCGGTCTGGCCATGTATGAAGACAGCCTCGTCCTCCTGGTCATCGCCACCGCCGAAGCGAACCGCAGGTCACTGACATTGATCAGCTGGGTTGTTCTGTCCGGCGTCAGCCCGTACGGTCGACGCCCCAGTGACAGGCGCGTGCTCCGCCTGAGGGGTTCGCCTCAGACGGAGCCGGTGAGGCCGGGTGGTGGTGTCACACGGTCTTGAGTGCTGCGACGGACGGCGCCGTCAGGTGGCCGCCGTGGCCGACGTACACCGTGGTCGGTGCGTGGTCCGCGATGGCGCGCATGCTGCGTGCGGCGGCGTCCAGGTCGGTGGCGAACATCGGCTTGCGGGCCATGCGCGCTCGCATCATGCCTCCGGAGAGGGCGTCGCCGGCGAGGATGCTGTGGTCGGGGAGCAGTACGCACACGGACCCGGGGGTGTGGCCGGGGGTGACGAAGGACCGGCCGATGCCGCCGTGCCGGGTCAGGTCCTCTTCGTCGGTGAGGATGATGTCGGGTTCTATGGCCGGGATTTCGGCCTTGGCCAGCATGACCTTCATGAGGCGGGGCATCAGGCTGGTGGGCTGGAGGTCGACGCGGCCGCCGCGTCGGAGCTGGCCGGCGTCGTCGCGGTGGATGGCGATGGGGGCTCCGGTGGCCTCCCGCAGTTCCAGCGCCGAACCGCTGTGGTCGGCGTGGTGGTGGGTGAGCAGGATGAGTTTGACGTCGGAGGGGCGCAGGCCGGCGTCGGCGATCTGCTGGAGCATCGCGGGGGCGCGCCCGGCGACGCCGGTGTCCACGATCATGGCGCCGTTCTCGTTGGTGACGAGGAAGGCGGACGAGGCGAGGTTCTTGACGGTGTAGACGGTCATGGCTTCTCCCGGAGTGATGGCGTTGTGGGATTTGGAGGGGTGCTGGTGGCTCTGCGGCCGGCGGGCTGTCGTGCGGGGGTCAACTGCCCGCTGGCCGTACGGTCGTGGGCGACGTCGTGAGGTGCAGTGCCGGCAGGCCGCGGCGGCGGATCATGAACTCGGCGATGACGATGTTGGGCAGCCAGCACAGGAAGGGCAGGGGGGCGTAGGCCTGGGTCAGGATGGCGTCGAACGGGTCCGGGCCGTGTGCGAAGGGCACTTGGGCGAAGATCAGCACGCCGAACCAGAGTCGCAGGGTGACCGCCGCGTAGGTGAGGGCGAAGTTGCGGATCATCCAGGCCTGATGGCTGCGGATGTCACGTGTGCGGACGGCCTTGTAGCCGCGCCATGCCGTCCAGCCCCACAGCACTGCCAGCGAGCCGAAGCCGAAGAATCCCAGCAGGCCCACCGAGCTGAACATCGACATCACGAACGCGGAGACCGCGCCGATCGCGACACTGACCATGTACGTGCGCCCGATCGCGCGGTGAAGTCGTATGCGGCGGTTGCGTAGTCGCTGGGAAAACTGCCATGGCCCGAGCGCGAGCGCCAGCCCGGCGGACACGACGTGGACGTAGAAGGCCACGCGGATCGGCAGCGCCCGGGAGGCGTAGCTGTCCGCGAGCCCGACGTGCTGGTGCGCCAGGGCGTCGAGGGTGCCCTGGGCGTACTGGCCCACGAAGTAGCCGGCGATCGCCAGCGAGGAGAGGGCCACCCAGGCCCAACTCCACTGCGAACGGCCCGGCCGGGGACGCCCTTCGGTGGGTGCGGGACGTGCGATGGAAGCCATCCGAACTCCTCGTGTCCTCACGCTGCTTCGATGTGAACGGCTCTAACATAACAGCCGATGTTAGAATCGGTAACATGGAAAGCGTCGGAGTTTCCCGCAGGGCTCGCGGAGTGCTGGTGGCCGGCGGGGCCGACAAGGAGGGACGGCAGATGGCACGGACGACGTACCACCACGGCGCGTTGCGTCAGGCGCTGATCGACGGGGCCCGGGAGATCCTCGCCGAACGAGGGCACGAGCAGTTCAGCCTCAACGAGGTCGCCCGCCGGGCCGGTGTGAGCACCGCCGCGCCCTACCGTCACTTCAGCGGCAAGGACGAACTGCTGGCCGCGGTGGCCGCGCAGGGCTACGCCACGCTGTACGAGAGCCTCAAGGCGACGGCGGCGGACACGGCCGGCGCGCGCGAGCGGCTACTGCGGCTGGGCGGGGCGTACGTACGCTTCGCACACGACCACCCCGACCTGTTCGTGACCATGTTCCGCAGCGGGCCGGGCGCCGACCCGGTCGGTCACGACTCCTTCGAGGTACTCCTGGAGGCCGTCGCCGACGCACAGGCGGCCGCGCTCATTCCCGAGAAGCCCTCGCCGGAGCTGATGGCCAGGTCCGTCTGGGCCACCCTGCACGGCCTCGCGGTGCTCAGCCTGCGCCAACCCCACCAGAGGTTCGGCATGGACGAACCTCCCGAAGACCTCGCCACCAGCACCCTGTCGGCGATGTTCGGGCTCTAGCCGTGCCGCCCGTCTCTCATGCCTCCTTGCCCGTGCCGAGCGGATCGGAGCTGTCGCCCTGCCTTGTCATGCCGCGCCGGAGGTCAATGCCGCGGCACCGAAGGAGACGTCGAAGCGGTCGCACCAGATGGTGACGCTGGGGAAGTCGGCCAGGTTCACGTCGGCCGGGATCCCGTAGTTCTGGTTGCCCTGGTTGCCCTTGAGCTTGCCCAGGCTCACGTACCCGCCGTCGTCGAACACCCGCCAACCGTCCGTCCCCTCCGTCACCCGGGCCCGCCCCATACTCGTCCGCGCCGCTTCGTCCCCGTCACGCCCGTTCTCGAACCCGCGGCCGCCGCGTTCGCCCAGGCCTGCCACCGCC
>NZ_JBHWBP010000504.1:0-4209 GCF_042735575.1 Streptomyces sp. NPDC059564
CAGTGCATACTGATCTCCATGAGCACCCGTCACATCCTGCTCGGCCTGCTCGCCGCGGGTCCCAGCCATGGGTACGACCTCAAGCGACGCCACGACGAACGCTTCCCGCAAGCCCGGCCCCTCTCGCCCCTTCACCCGACCCCCGCCACCGGCGGGGGTCGAGCCATGTCGTCCGGTGCTTGACTTCCCCCTGCCGCGATATATCGTGTTCTACAGAAGACGCGATATGTTGCGTGCGTCGCCCACGAGGAGGAGCAGCACCATGGCAGAGCAGATGACGTGGTCCGTCGCCGCACCGCAGAAGATCGCCTTCGAGCAGCCGGTGACCGACCTGCGCGTCCGTGTCGTCGGCGGCACGGTGAACGTGGTGGCCGCCGCCGACGGGGGACCGGCCCGCCTGGAGGTCGCCGAGGTCGACGGACCGCCGCTGCACGTGGTCCAGGAGGGCGACACCCTCACCCTGTCCTACGAAGACCTCCCCTGGAACGGCACCCAGGGCTTCAAGCAGTGGTTCGAGCGCAAGCCCTGGAAGGCCTGGTCCGGCGCCTCCGAAGACGGCCGCAAGGCCTGGGAGCGCAGCGTCACCGTGACGCTGACCGTCCCCGCCGCCACCCGCGTCCAGCTGGCTGCGGTCAGCGCCACCGCCTTCGTCTCCGGGATCGCCGGCGCCACCGACGTCAACGGCGTCTCGGGCGACGCGACCCTCGTCGGGCTCTCCGGCCGGGTCAAGGCGCACACCGTCTCCGGCAGCGTCGAGGCCCAGTCCCTCACCGGTGAGCTCGGCTTCCGCTCGGTCTCCGGCGGGCTGACGGTGGTCGACGGCTCGGGCGGCGGCGTACGGGCCGACTCGGTCAGCGGGGACATGCTCATCGACCTCGCCCCCGAGCCGGACGCGCCCCGGCCCGTGGACATCTTCCTCAACTCCGTGTCCGGCGAGGTCGCGATCCGCCTGCCGCACCCCGCCGACGCCAAGGTCGAGGCCAACACCGCCACCGGCGGCGTCTCCAACGCCTTCGAGGACCTGCGCGTCTCCGGCCAGCTCGGCGCCAAGCGGATCACCGGCACCCTCGGCACGGGCGCGGGCACCCTGCGCGCCACGACCGTCTCGGGGGCCATCGCCCTCCTGCGCCGCCCGCAGGCCGACGCCGACGCCCCCGCGCCCCTCCAGCTCGACAAGAAGGTGCTCTGACATGCCGCCCGTCTTCGCCCACGGCCGCCTCCGCCTCTACCTCCTCAAGCTGCTGGACGAGGCACCCCGCCACGGCTACGAGGTGATCCGCCTGCTGGAGGAGCGCTTCCAGGGCCTCTACGCGCCCTCCGCGGGCACCGTGTACCCCCGGCTGGCCAAGCTGGAGGCGGAGGGGCTCGTCACGTACGCCACCGAAGGCGGGCGCAAGGTGTACTCCATCACCGAGGCGGGCCGCGCCGAACTGGCCGACCGCGGCGGTGAACTGGCCGACCTGGAGCTGGAGATCCGCGACTCCGTCTCCGAACTGGCCGCCGAGATCCGTGACGACGTCCGGGGCGCCGCCGGTGACCTGCGGCGCGAGATGCGGGCCGCGGCCTCCGCTACGGCGACCCAGGTCGAGGACGAGTCCTGGAAGGCCGCCAAGGAGGAGCTCCGCAAGGCGAAGCAGGAGTGGAAGGAGCAGGCGCGCCGGGCGAAGGACGAGAGCCGCCGGGCCCGCGAGGAGGCCCAGCAGGCCCGCCGCCAGGCCAAGGAGGCCCAGGAGCGGGCCCGCGAGGAGGTCCAGCGGATCGCCGCCCAGCTCCAGGAGCAGTTCTCGAAGTCGGGCGGGGTCCTCGGCAGCCTGGCCGGGGCCTGGCTGGGCGGCGGTTCCGCCGCGAACGGCACCGCGGCGCCTTCGGCCAGTGCCCCGGGGCCCTCGGGCGCCGGCTGGGCCGAGGACCTGACGCCGACCGCCGACCCGTCGCGGGACCTGGACCGGCTGCTGGACCGCTTCCGCGACGACGTCCGCGACGCCGCCCGCGACCACGGCGTGACCCCCGCCCAGCTGGCCGAGACCCGCGCCCACCTGGCCGCGGCCGCCGCCCGCATCGAGGCGGGGCTGCGCCCCGGCGCGTAACGGCGCCGTTCAGGCGGCCGGGCCCGTCTCGGCCGTGGCGTAGGTGACCCCGTGGTCCGCGAGGACCTCGGAGACCGCGCCCGGCCGGGACAGCAGGGCCAGCAGCAGGTGCAGGGTCGAGATGTGCCGGTCCTCGCGGCCCAGCGCGATGCGCAGGGACTGCTCCAGGACCTTCTTCGAGCCCTGGGTGAACGGGACGTGCCCCCGGTCCGCTTCCGGCCGGCCGAGGGCCGAGCGGAGCGAGGAGCCCAGGGTCCGGCGGCGCGGCTCCGGGGCGGACAGGGCGCCCGCGCCGTGGGCCTCCTCGACGCGGGAGACGATCCCGTCGAGGTCGATGCCGAGGCCCGCGAGGGCCTCCTCGTCGGCCCGCGACATCCCGCCCCGGCGGCGGGACACCGCGAGGTCCGCGGACACCGCCGCCCGGTCCACGCCGAGCGGGTCCAGGGCGCCGAGGGCCAGCAGGGAGAGCAGCAGGTGCTCCTCGGCGACCGTGGCGGCCCCGGCCCGGCGGGCCTCGTCCACGGCCCCCGTCACCGCGTCGCGGGCGTCCCGGGTGAAGCGTTCGAACATCAGAGCCTCCCGTACTTCTTGTGTACGGCCTGCCGGCTGACGCCCAGCTCGGCCGCGATCTCCTGCCAGGACCAGCCCTGCGCGCGGGCGCTGCGCACCTGTACGGCCTCCAGCTGCTCCAGCAGCCTGCGGAGGGCGGTCACGGCGCGCAGGCCCACGCGGGGGTCCTGGTCTCCGGCCCGTTCGGCGAGGTCGGTGGCTTCCGTCATGCATGTCAATCTAGGTTGACGCGGGAGGAGTGTCAACCCTGATTGACAAACGGGCGGCCGGCCGGCGGATCGTCAGACCGTGAGGACGATCTTGCCGAAGAGGTCTCCCGCCTCCAGCTTCTCGAAGCCCTCGCGCGCCCGGTCCAGCGGCAGCACCTCGTCGATGACGGGCCGTACTCCGGTGGTCTCGCAGAAGGACAGCAGGTCCTCCAGCTCGTCCTTCGTGCCCATGGTGGAGCCCACCACCTTCAGTTCCAGGAAGAAGATCCGGGTCAGCTCGGCGTGCGCCGGCCGGTCGCCGCTGGTGGCGCCCGAGATCACCAGGGTCCCGCCGGGGCGCAGGGACTTCACCGAGTGCGACCAGGTCGCCGCGCCGACGGTCTCGATCACCGCGTCCACCCGCTGCGGCAGCCGGGCGCCCGGCTCGTACGCCTCCAGGGCGCCCAGCTCCACGGCCCGCTTGCGCTTGGCCTCGTCGCGGCTGGTGGCGAAGACCCGCAGGCCCGCCGCCCGGCCCAGGACGATGGCGGCGGTGGCGACCCCGCCGCCGGCGCCCTGGACGAGCACCGAGTCGCCCGGGCGCACCCCGGCGTTGGTGAAGAGCATCCGGTAGGCCGTCAGCCAGGCCGTCGGCAGGCAGGCGGCCTCCTCGAAGGAGAGTCCGGCGGGCTTGCGCAGCACGTTCCAGGCGGGGACGGTCACCTGCTCGGCGAAGGTCCCCTGGTAGCGCTCGGTCAGGATCGAGCGCGGCTCGTCCGGGCCGACCCCGTGGCCGCTCTGGCCGATCACGGAGTGCAGGACGACCTCGTTGCCGTCCTGGTCGGTCCCGGCGGCGTCGCAGCCGAGGATCATCGGGAGTTTGTCCTGGCCCAGGCCGACTCCGCGCAACGACCACAGGTCGTGGTGGTTGAGGGAGGCGGCGCGGACGTTGACGGTCACCCAGCCGGGGCGGGCCTCGGGTGCCGGGCGGTCGCCCAGCACGAGGCCGCTCAGCGGCTGGTCACGGTCGATTCGGGCGGCGTAGGCAGCGAACATGGCGCCAGAGGCTACCGGTCGGTAGTGCGTCTGGCCAGTGGCCGAAGATCTTCGCCACGCCGGAGCGGAAGATGTGGTTCTATCCTCAACCACCGCCATCAGCAGGCGATTTACCGGCCGTATGCACCTAACCGGAACGTCAGAAGGACCTTCCGGGAGGGGTAATATTCAAGCCACGCGGCACGTTCGCCATGAGCCTGTCATGTCGCTCCCATGATGTGGCGACCCCTCCCGGTTCGGGGGCCGGGAGGGTGCGCCGTACGCGAGAGGCCCGGCCGGAGTCATCCGGCCGGGCCTCACCCGAACAG
>NZ_JBHWBP010000505.1:0-4182 GCF_042735575.1 Streptomyces sp. NPDC059564
GTCCGGGACCTGTACGAGCGCGTCATCAGGGTCAACCGCGAACCCGAGCGGCGCTGTGTCGCCGCCTGCGCCATGGCCGGCGCACTCTCCCTGCTCTAGAACCAGCCGGAGTCGCTCGGTCTGCTGCTCGACACCTTCCGGCAGTCGCCGCCGCGCACGGTCACGACCTCGTTGGCGCTGGCCGCGCTGGCCGCCTCGATCGCGCGGCAGTCGGGGCTGCCCGACCACCATCAGTCGCTGCCTCCGCTGCTTGCCCACGCCGACCGGACGGCACGGGAAGCCGGTCCGGGGAAGGCCCGCACCGGGCCGGCCGACGAGGAGGGCTTCCCCGAACTCGCCGACCCCGGAGCACTCGCGGCCCTGCGCGCCCTCACGGCGGTCCTGGCCGGAGCGTCTTCGTACGTGCGTACGGAGCCCTCCCGCCCGGTCCGCGCCGCCGCCGGTCACAGCGGCACCCCGCCGGTCACCCGGCTGCTGACCGACGCCTCGTTGGCCTACCACACCGACCGGTCGGAGCTGGCCGCGGAACTCCACCGGCAGGCCGCCAGTCCACGCGGGGCGCGGGGATCGCGCGGTCCGCAGGTGTGGGAGCTCCCCGCACAGGTCGACACCCTGATCGCCCTCGGCCGTTGGATGGAGGCCGAGTCGCTCCTCACGGACGGCCGCTCCGTCGCCGCCGTACACCGGCTGCCCCGGCTCGACATGGACCTGGAGGCGCTCGCGGTGACCCTGCGGGCGCTGCGCGGCGATCCGGTCCCGGCCGCGTTCACGTACGATCCGCAGCCGCCGCTCGCTCCGTCCGCCTCCCGCGTCCCGTTCACCGGGCCCCACTGGCGTTCCGTCAGCCTGGACGAGAACCGGGCGACGAGGGCCAGGATGCTGCGCGCCTGCGGTCTGTCCGCCCTGTCCCTGGGCGACTCCGACGGTGCCCACCGGCATCTGCGCGCCCTGTACGGAGAGGACGGCGCACCCCTCGATGCCTTCGTGGCCCCCCGGGCGATCGCCGAGCTGGCCGAGTCCGCCCGGCGGACCGGCAACCAGACGGAGGCGGCGCGCATCCTCGCCGAGGTGCGCACGGCGCAGGGGGACCGGCCGACCCTGCGGATGACCCTGCTGATGCACCACGCGGCTGCGCTCGTCGACGAAGGGGGAGACCCGGAACACCACTTCCGCCTCGCTCTGGTCAGCGCGGCGGGGGAAACCTGGCCGCTGGAGCGCGCCCGGACCCGGCTCCACTACGCGGTGTGGCTGCGGCGGCGGCGACGGCCGCTGAAGGCACGTGCCCAGCTCTCCGCCGTCCTGGAGGCCGCCCTGCGGTTCGGTGCCCCGGCCCTCGCCGAGACGGCGCGGGGAGAACTGCGGGCGGCGGGCGCGGCGGAGACCTGCGGGGCCGTCGGCCCGGCGCACCGGCTGGACGAACTGACCGCCCAGCAACGGCAGATCGCCGGTCTCGCCGCCGACGGGCTCACCAACCGGGAGATCGGCGAGCGGCTCTTCCTGTCGCCGCGTACCGTGGGCTCGCACCTCTACCAGGTCTATCCCAAGCTGGGCATCAGCAGCCGCCGTCAACTCCGGGACGTGCTGCGCAACGCCTGACGTGCGCGAGCGGACCCCGCGCGGCACGAGCCCGGGGACACGAGCCCCAGGACACAGGCCCCCGGGCACAAGAGCGAGAGGCACACCCATGCACCCTGATCCCGAGGGCCCTGTCGTGCTCGATCCCGTGGTGCGGCGGCTGGTCGACGCCTCGGCGACCCCGCCCCATCTGCACGAGCTCGGTCCGGCGGAGGGCCGCCAGGCGCTGAGGGAGTCCCAGTCCAGCCGTGTCGAGGACGCGGGGGTGGAGACCGCCTTCCACGTGGCGCACGTCGGACCGACGGGGCTGGTGGGATTCTGGATCTTCCGGCCGCCCGGCGTTCCCGCACGGTCGCCCTTCGTCTTCTACGTACACGGGGGGCGCTGGATGCTCGGCGACGCGCACACCCACGCCCGGCTCATCGGCGAGTTGGCGCGCGGAGCGATGGTCACGGCGGTCGTCCCCGAGTACAGCCGCACGCCCGAGGCGCGACACCCCGTACCGATCGAGGAGTGTCACGCCCTGCTGGCCTGGACCGTCGAGCACGCCGAGCGGCTGGGCCTGGACGCGGACCGGGTCGCGGTCGCCGGCGACTGCGCCGGGGCCACGCTCGCGACGGCACTCGCGCTGCTGGCGAAGGAGCGCGGCGGCCCCGCCATCCGGGCGCAGTTGCTCTACTACCCGTTGACCGACGCCCGTTGCGGAACCCGGTCCCAGCGGCGCTTCGCCACCGGACACCTGCTCACCCGGGCAGCCCTGCGCAGGTACTGGCGGATCTACGTGGGCGCGGCCGAACTGCTGGACGAGCCGGTGGTGTCGCCCCTGCGGGCGAGCCATGCCCAACTCAGCGGCCTGCCACCCGCGCTGGTCGTCACCGCGGAAGCCGATGTGGCGCGGGACGAGGCCGAGGAGTACGCGCAACGACTGCGCGGATCCGGCGTCGACGTGACGGCCGTGCGCTTCCAAGGCACGGTGCACGACTTCGTGTCGCTCGAAAGCCTGCGGGACAGCGTTCCCACACGGGCGGCGATAGGGATGGGCGCAGCCCATCTCCGGACGTACCTGAACGGTGGGCGGCCCGCCCGGGCGGCGGGCCCGTCGGCGGACCGGCCGACCGACTGATGCACGGGGGGTCCGGGGCGACGGGCCGCGGACGACTGGTCAGGTGGCAGAAGCGTCACCGCCCCGTCTCGCCGATCATGGACTCGGCCAGGAAACATGCCCACAGCCGTGGGCAGCCAGCACGTCCGGAGTATGCGCATGACGGTCCACCCCTCCCGACCGGCGGCGTCACCCCCACTGGGCCGGGACCGCGAGATCGAGTGGATCCGGCAGTGCGTGACGCGGCAGCCCGGCAGCCCCCAGGCGTTGCTGCTCCTCGGGGAGGAGGGGATCGGACGTACGACCTTGCTCCACCACGCCCGGGAGCTGGCGGCCGGCGAGGGCATGCTCGTGCTGTCGGCGCAGGGCTGGGCCGCGGACCACCGGCACGCCCGTGCCTGCCTGCAGCAGCTGCTGGTGCCGGTCCTGGACGAGCTGCCCGGCCTGCCCGGGGGACACGGCCGGGTGCTGAGCGCCGCCGTGAGTCCCGTAGCCCGGGACGGCGGGCCGGACGACGGGCAGGTGCAGAGCGCACTGCTGGCGCTGCTGGACCAACTCGCCGCGTCGCGCCCGGTACTGGTGTGCGTGGACGACGTACACGCCTGCGACCGCGCCTTTCTTGACGCGCTCTGCGCGGGGATCCGGCTCCTGGCCGGCCGCCCGGTCGCACTGGTGCTCACCGCGCGCGGCGAGGCGCCCCCGCCCGGCCTGCCCCCCGGCACGGAGAGCCTGCATCTGGGCCCGTTGAGCGTTGCCTCGGCCGCGGCGCTGCTCGACCGGCAGCCGGGGGCGCCCGCCGGCCGCCGCAGGCTGGAGATCCTGGAGGAAGCCGAAGGCAATCCCCTGGCCCTGGTGGGAACGGCCCGCCCCGCGCCCACGGACACCCGGGGGCCGAGCGCCTCCGGCGCCCCGGTGCGACGCCCTCCGACGGCGCAAGGCTTCGCGGCACGACTCGACGCGCTGCCCCCCGAGACGGTACGGGCCCTGCTGTACGCCGCGGCCGCGGAGCCGGGGGAGAGCCTTGCCTGCCTCATGACCGCCCTGGACACCGAAGACCTCGCGGTGTGGGCCCCGGCGGAGGCGTCCGGACTGGTTTCGCTGGTCGAGGACCGCCTCGTCTTCCGGCATCCGCTGGCGCGGTCGGCCGCGGTCTCGTGGCATCCGGCGGGCGAGCGGCAGCGGGCCCATTTGGACCTCGCCGCGGTCGTCGCGCGGCCGGAGAGCAGAGCCCGGCACCTGGCCACCGCCACCTTGAGCGCCAGTGAACCGGTCGCCACCGCGCTCGAGGACTCCGCGTGGCGGCACGGGACCGCCGCGGGCACCGCGCGCGCCCTGGAACAGGCGGCCCGGCTCAGCCCCCAGCGGCCGGAACGCGCGCGTCGTCTGGCCGCTGCGCTGGTGGCGGCGCACGCGGTGGGGGACGCCGACTGGGTGAGGGACCTGCACGCCCGGTTCGTCCGGGAGCCGGGGGATCCGGACCTCGTCTGCGTCGCGGCCGGGGCCCC
>NZ_JBHWBP010000506.1:0-4145 GCF_042735575.1 Streptomyces sp. NPDC059564
CGCCCGTGTCCGCGCCCGCACCGGCGGCGGCGGTGCCCGTGCCCGTCACCACCTCCCGGATCCGGGTCAGTTCGTGCGCCAGTTCCGTCTCCGCCGGGAAGTCGTCGTCGCGTTCCAGCAGGACGCCCGGCGGGTCCACCCGCTCCCGCAGCGCCGTCAGGACGTCGAGCACCACCGGCGGCACCGGGTGGGCGTGGGTGTCGTGCCACACGCCGTCCCGCTCCACGCCCCCGGCCACGTGCACGTACGCGAGGGCCTCCAGCGGGATCGCGTCCAGCACGGCCGCCGGGTCCTCCCCCCGGTTGACCCGGTTCGTGTGCAGGTTGGCCACGTCGATGAGCAGCCGTACGCCGGTCCGTTCCACCAGCTCCGTCAGGAACCGGGCCTCCGTCAGCTCCTCACCGGGCCAGGAGACCAGCGCCGCGATGTTCTCCAGGGCCAGCGGCACCGGCAGCGCGTCCTGCGCGATCCGGACGTTCTCGCACAGCACGTCCAGCGCGTCCCGGGTCCGCGGCACCGGCAGCAGGTGCCCGGCCTCCAGCGCGGGCGAGGAGGTCCGTACGAAGGCGATGTGCTCGGTGACCAGGGGCGCGCCCAGCACCACCGCCCGCTCCCCGAGCGCGGCCAGCTTCTCCGGGTCGGGACGGTCGGCGCCGCCGAGGCCGAGGGAGACCCCGTGCGGGACGACGCGCACCCCGCGCTCGCGCAGCCGCAGCAGGGACGCGGGCAGGTGGCCCGGGCAGATGTTCTCGGCGACCACCTCGACCCAGTCCAGGTGCTCCAGCCGCTCCACGGCGTCCGCGATCTCCGGCCGCCAGCCGATGCCCACCCCCAGGCGTGCCATGGGCTTCATGTCCCCTCGCCCCCCTCTCGCCGGCCCCCGCCGGCCCTCACCGGTCCGCATCCGTGCTCATCGGTCCGTATGCCGATGTGATGGCCCGGGCGACGCCGGGTCAACCGCGAGGGGGAGACGTTCAGAGCAACATTTGAGGTTCCCGGCGGCCGGGCCCGGCCGGAGGGGCGGACCGGCGGGACGTCAGAGCCGGGCCCGCAGCGCCGGGTGGTCCGAGACGACGGTGCAGGAGCCCGGCGCGATCTCGGTGAACCCCGCGTCCCGCACCACCGGCAGCCCGCTCCCGCTGAGCCCGGACCACCGCTCGCGCGGGGCGGTGCGCACGGCCAGCCGGAACCCGGAGTCGCGCCACGCCTCGCGCTCGGCGGGGTCCAGCTCCCACCACGCCAGCTGTGCCGCGTGCCCGGCCTGGGCCATCGCCTTGCCCGCCGACATGTCCAGATCCGGGTTCAGCCACAGCACGGGCAGCTCCGCCCCGGCCGGATCCACCGGAGTCACCGGCTCCGGGTCATCCAGGTCGGTGCCCGAAACCTGGAGCTTGGCCAGCTCCTTGGGCCAGCCGTCGAGCGGCACCGGCGGGAACACCCGTACCTCGGCCCGGTCCCCCTGCACGGTGATGCCCGGCAGGGTCCCGGCCTTGCGCCACTCCGCCCCGCGGGCCCGCCGCACCACCTTGCGGATCCGGGCGTCCTGCCAGTCGCGCACCGCCCCGGCCCACTCGCCCTCGCCGTGCGCCCGATCGTCCGTCAGCAGCACCAGGACCGCGCGGGCCGCCGTCTCCAGCGCGTCGGTCCGGGCCGGCGGGTCCGCCTTCTCGATCCGCACGACCAGCGGAAGCACGAACTGCGGCGCCTCGTCGCGCGGCGCGTGCCCCTCGCGGAACGGGCTGTCCGCGCCGACGGCGGGTACGGCGGGTACGGCTGAGGTATCGGTCGTGTCCTTGGTGCTCATCCGCCCAAGGATGCCAGCCTCCGCCTTGAGGAGGATGTCGCGGGTACGCGCTCCGGGTGAGGATCATGCCCATGCAGAGTGAGCTTTTCGCGTCCGAGAACCTGGTCAAGCCGTCCGCCGCGCCGGGCATGACCCTCCAGAACGCCAAGTCCGTCAAGTACGCCGTCAACGGCGAGATGCTGGCCCGTCAGGGCGCGATGGTCGCCTTCCGCGGCAACCTCCAGTTCGAGCGCAAGGGCCAGGGCATAGGCGGCATGCTCAAGCGGGCCGTCACCGGCGAAGGGCTCGCGCTGATGTCCGTACGCGGGCAGGGCGAGGCCTGGTTCGCCCATCAGGCGGGCCACTGCTTCATCATCGACTTCGAGCCGGGTGACGCCCTGACCATCAACGGGCGCAACGTCCTGTGCTTCGACTCGAGCCTGTCCTACGAGATCAAGATGGTGAAGGGCGCCGGCATGACCGGCGGCGGCCTCTTCAACAGCCTCTTCACCGGCACCGGCAAGCTCGCCGTCGTCTGTGACGGCAACCCGATCATCATCCCGGTCACCGCGCAGGCGCCGGTGTACGTCGACACGGACGCGGTCGTCGGCTGGAGCGCCGCCCTGGAGACCGGGCTGCACCGCTCCCAGTCAGTCGGCTCGATGATCCGCGGCGGCTCCGGCGAGGCCGTCCAGCTCAAGCTCAGCGGGGAGGGCTTCGTCATGGTCCGCCCGAGCGAGGTGACCGAAACGGCGGCCGCGCACTGAACCTCACCGGAGTGGGCCGCCGCTACGGAAGGCGGCGGCCCTGGGTGCTGCGCGACGTCCGCCTGGAGCTGCCGGCGGGGGCCCTCGTCCGGATCGAAGGCGGCAACGGCGGCGGCAAGTCCACCCTGCTGCGGATCATCGCCGGCCTCGACACGCCGACCGAGGGGCGCGTCGCCGGCCGCCCGCCCCGCACCGCCTACGTCCCCGAACGCTTCCCGGCGGCCCTGCCCCTGACGGCCGGTTCCTACCTGACCCACCTGGGCCGGGTCCACGGCCTGCCGGGCGCGGAGGCGGCCCGCCGGGCGGCCGAGGGGCTCGAACGGTTCGGGGCCGCCGCGTACGCCCGTACCCCGATGGCCGAACTCTCCAAGGGGACCAGCCAGAAGGTGGCCGTCGCCCAGGCGCTGCTCGCCGAGCCGGGGCTGCTCGTCCTCGACGAAGCGTGGACCGGGCTGGACGGCCCGGCCCGCGCCGAACTGGACCGGGCCGTCACCGAACGCACCGCCGCCGGAGGCACGGTGGTCTTCGTCGACCACGACCCGGCCCGCCTCGCCGGCCTCCCCGACGCCCACCACCGGATCGGGGGCGGCACCCTGACCCCCGAGGCGGCGGCCGCGCACGGGCCGTCCGTACGCATCCACGCGGTCGGCCCGCCCGGCGCCGAACCGCCCCCGGGCCCGGCCGCCGCGCCCGCCCCCGGCGGCGGGTACGTGCTGACGGTGGACGCCGCCCGCTCCGACGCCCTGCTCCGCGAGCTGCTCACCGCCCGGCCGCCCTGGCACATCCGCGCCGTGGAGGAACCGAAGTGACCGCCCTGCTGCGTTACCAGGCCGCGCTCCTGCTGCGCTCCCAGCGCTGGATCGCCCCGCTCGTCGTCTACGCCGCCTTCGTGGCCGTCGGGGTCCGGCCCGGCGATCCGGCACTGGACTCCCTCGGCTACGCCGCCGCCGGGCTCGTGCCGCAGACGGCCTGGCTGGTCCGGATCTGCGTCACCGCCGAGCCCCCGGCCGCCCGCGCCGTCGCCGCCGCGGCGGCGGGGCCGCTCCGGGTGCACGCGGCGGCCCTGCTGACCGCCCTGGCCGGGGCCCTGTCGGCCGGCGTCGCGGGGGCCGCCTTCGCCCTGCTCTGCGGCGACCTCGCCGGACACTCCCCGCTCCGCGCCGCCCTGGCCGGAGCGGTGGCCGTAGCGGTGTGCGCGCTCACGGGGGCGGCCGTGGGCGCGGTGTGCAGCCGGCCGCTGGTACGGGGACGCGGGCTCGCGGTGCTGGCGGGCGGCCTGGGTTCCCTGCTGGCCTGGGTCGCGGCGCCCTCCCCGGCCCGCCGCGCGGTGACCGCCCTCGTCGAGAGCGCCCGCACCGGCGCCGTGCCGCTCCCGCTGGGCTCCCTGGCCGGGGCGGTCCTGCTCGCGGCGGCGGCGGGCACGGCGGCCTGCCTCCTCAGCGCCCGGCGCGACTGAGGAGGCGCCGGCCGCGTCGGCCGAGCGCGTCCACGCCGTCGTCACCGCGCGCCGAGCCCTCCCCGTCGGGAGGCGGGCGGCCCGGCGGCGGCCCGGGGCGCGAGTAGGCTCGTACGCATGGACCAGCCGGAGGAGACCC
>NZ_JBHWBP010000507.1:0-4141 GCF_042735575.1 Streptomyces sp. NPDC059564
GGCATGCACCTGTACGCCTCCACCCCACCCACCCCCACCACCCGTCGGCTTCGGCCCGTCCTCCTCGTAGTGACCGCGGTGCTCGCACTCGTCGCCGGGCTCCTCCTCGCCTGGCCCGGCCGGGCGGGAGCCGCGGCCGACCCGCTCATCTCGCGCGGCAAGCCCGCCACCGCCTCCTCCACGGAGAGCTCCTCGCTCGGCGCCGCCAACGCCTTCGACGGCGCCGCCTCGACCCGCTGGGCCAGCGCCGAGGGCAAGGACCCGCAGTGGATCCGCGTCGACCTCGGGGCCGGCGCCACCGTCTCCCGGGTCAAGCTGACCTGGGAGTCCGCCTACGCCAAGGCCTACCGCGTCGAGGTCTCCGCCGACGGCACGACCTGGACCAGGATCGCCGAGGAGAAGGCCGGCAACGGCGGCACGGACGACCTCGCCGGCCTCTCCGGCAAGGGCAGGTACCTGCGCGTGTACGGCACCGCGCGCGGCACGGCGTACGGCTACTCCCTCTTCGAGGCCGAGGTGTACGGCACCGTCGACGGCGGTCCGCCCCCCGGCAGCGGCGCCTTCACCGTCGTCGCGGCCGGTGACATCGCCGCCCAGTGCACAGCCTCCGACAGCGGCTGCGCACACCCGAAGACCGCCGCCCTGGCCCGGCAGATCGACCCGAAGTTCTACCTGACGATGGGCGACAACCAGTACGACGACGCCCGGATCGCCGACTTCCGCGCCTACTACGACAAGAGCTGGGGCACCTTCAAGGACAAGACCCACCCCGTACCCGGCAACCACGAAACGTACGACCCGGCCGGCTCCCTCGCCGGATACAAGGCGTACTTCGGGAACATCGCCTACCCGCAGGGCAAGAGCTACTACAGCTTCGACGAGGGCAACTGGCACTTCATCGCCCTCGACTCCAACGCCTTCGACCAGGCCGCCCAGATCGACTGGCTCAAGGCCGACCTCGCCGCCAACGGCAAGCAGTGCACAGCCGCCTACTGGCACCACCCGCTGTACTCCTCGGGCGGACACGGCAACGACCCCGTCTCCAAGCCCGTCTGGAAGATCCTCTACGCCGCCAAGGCCGACCTGGTCCTCAACGGACACGACCACCACTACGAGCGGTTCGCGCCGCAGAACCCCGACGGCAAGGCGGCCGCCGACGGGATCGTGGAGATCGTCGGCGGCATGGGCGGCGCCGAGCCCTACCCGATCGAGCAGGTGCAGCCCAACAGCCAGAAGCGCATCAGCGGCCAGTACGGGGTCCTGAAGCTCGACTTCACGGACTCGGGCTACAGCTGGACCTACGTCGCCGCCGACGGGGTCAAGGACACCAGCCCGAAGTACAGCTGTCACTGATGTACCTGGCCAACACCGGCCGCCCGGACGCGCCGCCCCGCCCCCTCGGGGCCCGGCGGCGCGTCCCCGCAACCGTCATCGCGCTGGGCGCGGTCAGCCTCGTCACCGATGTCTCCTCGGAGATGGTCACGGCCGTGCTGCCGCTCTACCTCGTCCTGGGCCTCGGTCTCTCACCCCTCCAATTCGGCTTCCTGGACGGCATGTTCAACGGAGCCACCGCGCTCGTGCGACTCCTGGGCGGCCGACTCGCCGACCGCGGTGGCCGTCACAAGCGGGTCGCCGGCGCGGGCTACCTGCTCTCCGCGCTGTCCCGGCTCGGCCTGCTCCTCGCTGGCGGCGCCACCGCGGGAATCGCCGCCTCGCTCGCCGCCGACCGACTCGGCAAGGGCGTGCGCACCGCCCCGCGCGACGCGCTGATCTCGCTCAGCGGCCCGCCGGAGACACTGGGCCGCGCCTTCGGCGTGCACCGCGCCATGGACACCACCGGTGCACTCCTCGGTCCGCTCGCAGCCTTCGCCGTGCTGTGGGCGACCGCCGACGCCTACGACGCGGTCTTCGCCGTCAGCTTCTGCGCGGGCCTGCTCGGCGTGCTGCTCCTCGTCCTGTACGTCCCCTCCGCCGCCCCCGCACCACCGGTCCGGCCAACACCCCTCCAGCACGCGGCACTTCGTGACCCCGCCTTCCGCCGCATCCTGTACGCGGCCTCCCTGCTCGGAGCCGCCACCATCGGCGACTCGTTCCTCTACCTGCTCATCCAGCGCGGCCTCGACCTGCCGCCCGCCCTCTTCGCGCTGCTGCCGCTCGGCGCCGCCGCCGGATACCTGCTGCTCGCCGTCCCGGCCGGCCGCATCGCCGACCGCTTCGGGCGCCGGCTGCCGTTCCTGGCCGGACACGCCGCGCTGCTCGGCGCGTACGCCGTCCTGCTGCTCCCGGTCGCCTGGCCGACCGCGGTCGCGGTGCTGGCACTCCTCGGCGTCTTCTACGCCTCCACCGACGGGGTCCTGATGGCGCTGGCCGGTCCGCTGCTGCCCGCCCACCGCCGGGCCGGCGGGCTCGCGGTGCTCCAGACCGGGCAGGTACTGGCCCGGCTGCTGGGCGCGGCGGGCTTCGGGGCCGCCTGGACCTTCTGGGGGCAGGGGCCGGCCCTGGGGACGGCGGCGCTCGCGCTCGCGGGCGCGCTCGCGGCCGCCTGGCACATCCTGCCCGCCCCGGCTCCCGATCCGGCTGCCGCACCCCCCGTCGACGCCCCGGAGGCGCCGTGAATCACCGCCCGTCACCACTCCGCCGCCTCGCCCTCGTCGTGCTCGCCGTCCTGCTGCTCGGGGGTGGCTCCCTGGGCTACGTACTGCACGCCAGGCACCGCGACCTCCCGACGGCCGCCGGGGACGGATCGTTCAGCCTGGCCGCCCCCGGGCTCTACTACCGGGACTCGGCCACCGGACACGTCGCCCGCCGGAGCGGCACCGGCGGGCCTCCCGCCACGGGGGGACCCGCCTGCGAGCGCTTCTACACCGCGGGGGAGCGCGCCCTGTGCCTGCGCAAGCTGCCCGGCATCCCGGCCCGCACCCAAGCCCTCGTACTGGACCGGCAGCTCCGCGAGGTCAAACGCGTGACCGTACCCGGGATCCCCAACCGGGCCCGCGTCTCGGCCTCGGGGAACGTGCTGTCGTGGACGACCTTCGCGGTCGGCGACTCCTATGCCACGACCGCGTTCTCCACCCGGACCTCCATCCTCGACCTGCGCACCGGCTACCTGATCAAATCGATGGAGGAGATCCCGCTGACCATCGACGGCACCCGTTACCACGCCCCCGACGTCAACTACTGGGGAGTGACCTTCGCCCGCGACGACAACCGCTTCTACGCCACGGTGTCGACCAAGGGCCGCACCCACCTCGTCGAGGGGGACCTGCGCAACTGGTCGGCGAAGGCGTTGCGCGAGAACGTCGAATGCCCGTCGCTGTCACCGGACAACACCCGCATCGCCTTCAAGAAGAAGGTCTCCGACAACCCCGCCGCACCCTGGCGGCTGTACGTCCTGGACCTGGCGGACATGCGCGAACACCCGCTCGTGGAGACGCGCAGCGTCGACGACCAGGCGGCCTGGCTGGACGACAAGACCGTCGGCTACTCCCTCCCAGGAGGCGAAGGACGCGTCGGCGACATCTGGTCGGTCCCGGCGGACGGCACGGGCGCCCCCCGCCTCCTGATCCCCGGCGGCTCTTCCCCGGCCGCCGCGAACTGACTACAACCGCAAGAGGGCGAACCCCGAGGCCACCACCCGCAGGACTCGGAGCCGCTGTACATCGATCAACAGTCTCCCTTAATACGTATCCAGTAAGTCAGTACTTCTGCTGATGACGATGGGTCTCCAGGATGGGGGACATGCAAAAGATCTGCGTCATCGGCGGAAGCCGGTACTTCGGAAAGCTTCTGGTCAAGCGCCTGCAGGCCGCAGGCCACCAGGTCACTGTGATCAACCGCGGCTCCACCCCGTCGCCCGCCGGCGTCGAGCACCTCGTTGTCGACCGGAACGACGAGGCCGCCCTGACGGCCGCGCTCGACTCCCGCACCTTCGACGTCGTGGTGGACCAGGTCTGCTACACCCCGGTGCAGGCCGCTATCGCCGCCCGCGCCTTTGCCGGCCGAACCCGGCGCTACGTCATGACCTCCACGATCGAGGTCTACGACCCCGCGACCGCGGCGCTGCCGGCTGTGCCGGCAGGCACGCCGGTGCCGGAGGAGCTCGTGGACCCGGCCACCTGGCCGGTGGCCGTGGACCTGCCCC
>NZ_JBHWBP010000508.1:0-4115 GCF_042735575.1 Streptomyces sp. NPDC059564
CTCCAAGCTCCCCCCACAGTTCCCCCCTCTACGTCCCCCCACGGTTCCCCCCATGTGGTCCAAGCCAACCCACCCTCGCCCGAGGCCAAGGTCCGACCGTGGTGCCAGGTCTTGAGCCTCGGGGGGCAGGTAGGAGGCTTCCCGTCCGGCGGCGACGACACCGTCGCGCACACCCAGGCTGTCGCCCTCCCGCGCCCGGATTCTCCGCTAGCCTGCTGCCGGTCGCCTACTGGGCCGTCAAGGCCGGGAAGAGTTGCAGCGTGACGACTGTCCTTATCGCCGGAGGAGCCGGCTACATCGGAAGCACCGTCGCTTCGGCCTGCCTGGACGCCGGAATCACCCCCGTGATCCTCGACAGCCTCGTCCGGGGCCGCCGGGAGTTCACCGATGGGCGGATCTTCTACGAGGGAGACATCGCCGACGGCGGACTGGTCGACAGGATCTTCTCGGAGCATCCGGAGATTTCCGCGGTGGTGCACTGCGCCGCTCTTATCGTGGTGCCTGAGTCCGTCGCGGACCCGATCGGCTACTACGAGGCGAACGTCAGCAAGACCTTGTCCTTCGTCAGCCACCTGCACCGCAACGGCTGCGACCGCATCGTCTTCAGCTCCTCGGCCTCCGTCTACCAGGCCGAGGACGGCTCGCCCGTCAACGAGGACTCGCCGCTGGCGCCACAGAGCCCCTACGCACGGACGAAGGCCGTGTGCGAGGAGATGTTCGCCGACATCGCCGTGGCGGGGCCGCGCGTGCTGTCGCTTCGATACTTCAACCCGGTGGGGGCCGACCCCAAGCTGCGCACCGGCCTTCAGCTCAAGCGGCCCAGCCACGCCCTGGGCGTGCTCATCCAGGCGCACCAGGAAGGCCGGCCGTTCCCGATCACCGGCACGACCTACCCGACGCGTGACGGCACGGGCATCCGGGACTACGTACACGTCTGGGACCTCGCCGCGGCCCACATCGCGGCGATCAAGCACTTCGACTCGATCCTCACGGATTCGAAGCGCTCGACCGCCATCAATCTGGGCACGGGCAACGGCACCACCGTCAGGGAACTGTACGAGGCCTTCAACGCCGTGGTGAGCACGCCCCTGGCCACGGTCGACGCCGATCCGCGCCCGGGTGATGTCGCCGGCGGCTACACCAAGAGCGACCGGGCGGCCGAACTGCTGGGATGGACACCGAAGCTGTCGCTGGAGGAAGGCATTCGGTCCGCCCTGGAGTGGATTCCGGTCCGCGACAAGCTGCTGAAGGACTACTGAGGTTTTCAGGGTGGGGTCGGTGGGTTGATAGCCAGACCTGTGGCGGTGAGGCAGCCGTCGATCAGGTGGGACCGGAGCTGGATTCTGCGTAACTCGCGGCGGAGTGTGCGGTCGAGGTCGTCGGGTGTGGCGAAAGCGGTGTTGGCCATTGCTCTGCGCACGAGTGACCAGACGGCCTCGACGGGGTTCAAGTCGGGCGCATAGGGCGGGAGGCGAACGGTGGTAAGCCAGTCGTGCTCGGCCTCGTACCGTTTCAGCCCTGCTGCCAGATGGGTGTTGAGATTGTCCCAGACCACCACGATCGGGCCGTCGAGCTGGATGTGTGCCCTCACCAGCAGGTCGCGGTAGTCCATCCAGGAGAAGCTCTTGCGTGCGCCCTTGAGCAGGAGATGGGTGCGGGGGCGGTGAATGAGACGGCTCTTCTCACCGGATTTGTAGCAGCACAACGCGGCGACCGAGGTCCGGCGGCGGGACCTGCCACGGACGCGGATGACGGGGGTCTGCCCGCGCCGGCCCCAGGTGCGGGCACGGGGCGGAGTCATCGAGAAGCCGGCCTCGTCCTCGAAGACGATCCAGGCTCCACATGCCGCCGCGAGCCTTTTACCCGCGGCCACACCTCCTTCTTCCACAGCTCCACCGCGTGCTCGTCACGCTCGAGGGCTCTGCGGGCGGGCGCCTGCCAGGACCAGCCGTGCCGTTTCAGCAACCGCCACACCGTCGCCACCGACAGACTCACCCGCAGATGCCGGCGGATCAGCGTCTGGACCCGGACCAGGGTCCATCGCTGATTGTCGAAGCCGTGCGCCGACGGGCCCTTGCCGAGTTCCTCCTCGAGCACAGCGAACTGGGCATCGGTGACGGTCGGGGAGTTCGCCGGACCCGAAGAGCGCAAGGCCTCCATGCCGCCCTCGCGCCATGCACGGCGCCAGCGTTCCACCGACCAGACACTCACCCGCAGATCCTTCGCGATCACCGCGGTCTTCTCGCCCGCCGCGAACCTTTCGCCGGCCTGAAGCCGGATCCCCTCACGAAACACCCGACGCTCAGCGGTCAGGCCCCCGCCCTCTGGATACCTCACCTCACCGGCATACCGCAGGGATCATCAACCGTCACTACCCGACGACAACCCGAAAACCTCAGTAGAACCGGTCACCCGCGATGTTTGCCAACGATGGCTACACGTCCTGCAGACAATCGATGGCCTCCGATGCTGAAGCGGCCGGAAGTTAGAGGACAAGCTCAACGAACGGCAGCCCTGGGATGTGCGGGGCACATGGGTTGTCACCGCTCCTGGGAGCGCCTGCGCGCCTTCCGGAGGATCTGCTCGCCAAGCCGCCGTCGATCCGAGTCCATTCGGAAACGAATGGGCCTTGACCCCGGATTTTGAACACGTCTATGCGGCTTGGGCCAGGGTAGTTGTTGCTGGTTGGAAGGCGTTTTCGTAGGCGATCGGGGACCGCTGGCCGAGGCGGGAGTGCCTGCGTCGGGTGTTGTATCGGGTCAGCCAGCGGAAGGCGTCGAGCCTGGCCGCCCGCTCGTCGAGTGTGCGGGCCGTGCCGAGCGGTCAAGGGCGCCTTCGGCGGCGCTTCGCGCTGGGCTGCGCCCACCCTGGACAACTCGCCCCGCCCCTGGACCTGGCTGGCTAACGGGCGGCCCCTCCGCTGTGGCGCCCGACCGCAGGTCAGCGGTCAGAGGGTGGGGAACTTGGGTGAGCGGGTCTGTCCCACCCCCCGAGCGTGGGGTGGGGAGTTTTCTCGAGCCCCATCACCAACGCCGACGAAGCCGCCCTCCACCTCGCCTCTGTCCTCATCTGGATCCGAGGGGCTTGAACGCTGGCCTGAGGCGGCTGCGACTCCCAGGTCTACATACCTCGCGGTGGACCGTAGACGACACGCGTCTGCTGTCCCGGTTCCGTGGGGAGGTATTCCAGATGCACGGGACCGGGATAGAAGGCCGCGCTGTTCCAGCCACAGATCTCTTCCCCGATCAGGTAGCGGTATAGCCATTCAGGGAAGGACAGGGCGTAGCCGGTCCACTCGACTTCCCTGTTCAGGACGACGATCCCGTCGGGGACGCCGTGGACCTGTGGCGCCAAGAAGATGATGTGGCCTTGATCGGTGCCGGCGAGGGGAATGAGGCCCTGGGCTGTGCCGAAGGTGATGCTCGGAAGGCCGCAGATGGCTCGGGGGTCGAAAGGGGGGTTCACGCCCTCCCTCACAACCTCCTCCTGTGACCAAAGCTGGGAGATACGCCGCATCCACGTCCCGAGGTCTCGCCAACCATCCGTCGGACGGTCCAGGTAGAGGTGATGGTTGATCTGACAGGCGCCGTACGCATCAGCGATCGCCTTGTAGTCCGCAGGCAGCGGCCGCCCCACTTCACCTTCCAGTCGCAGCCAGGCAGTGGGGTCGGTGCAGCGGCCATGCGGCGGGCCGATCATGTCGATGACAGCCCGCAGGTAGTCGGTCATGGCGCCTCGTATAGGACAGGGTGCAGGACGCCTCATGATCGACCACTTCTTCGGTGGTCCGGCTTCCGGGGTCTGCCAAGACACGTCTCGTTGATCAGCGTCGGGTCCGGTGGTGACCAAGGAGACAGACCCTAAAGGGTGTTGCAGAAGGCTCAGTTCTGGGCATTTTGCCTGTATGGGTGGGGTGTTGCGGGCTGAGCCGGTGTGGGTGGAGACGTTCACGGGCTTGCGGATCGAGCGGTTCGCGAAGCTGGTGAAAGTGGTGCGGGAGCGGGGCGGAAACGGGCCCGGGGGCGGCCGCCCGTGGTGCCTGCCGTTGGCGGACCGGGTGCTGTTGGTGGCCGTGTACTACCGCACCAACCTCACGATGCGCCAGCTCGCCCCAC
>NZ_JBHWBP010000509.1:0-4096 GCF_042735575.1 Streptomyces sp. NPDC059564
CTGCCGGAGTGAGTTCCACCCGCAGGACGTGGGTGCCGTTCTCCGCCGCCAGCCGCAGCAGCTCGGCCAGATCGGCGTCGATGTCGCGGCCCGTGGGCTCGGGCGACGGAGCCGCGTGGTAGCGGGTGATCAGCGCGTCGCTGTCGGGGGAGTCTTCGGTCGGTGCCTGCGCGCCCTCGGGGACGAGGGAGATGAAGGGCAGGTCGTCGCGGGCACCCGCGATCGCGGTGAGCCGGGACTGCACCGCCTCGGTGACCGCCCTGGAAAGAGCCACGTCGGCGTCGAAGTGCGTACCGGAGCCGGAGAACCAGGACGGCACGCTCGGCGACCACAGCCGGGCCGCGAACGTCGGCACCCCCCAGGGCCCGGTGCAGTCGGCCACCTCGACGATCGCCCCCGCGTCCGCACAGTGCCGCAGGACGGCCGCGGCGGCGCCGAAACGCCCGGGCCGGACCGCGGTGGCACGGCTCCACACGCCACCGGCATGGTGGGCGAGCGCCATGTCGTGGCGTTCGACGACCTCCATGAGGGCGTGCAGGGTGGCCTCGGTCAAGCTGTTGCCTCCGGCCAGACCGTTGCTGGTGACCGCCGCGAAGGTGGCCGGGGACCAGCGGCGCCGGACCCGGAAGTCGGTGGTCACCGCGTCGACCGGAAGCCAGGTCCCGCAGTCGCCGGTCAAGTCCTCGGCAGGGCACCAGGCCAGCCGGGTGGCGGTCTCGGGCCTGCGGTCGGGGGACGGCGCGAGCAGCAACGGATCGTAGGTGAGCTCGTCGGCGAGGTCGCAGATGGCGGCGTGGACGGCGTCGGGGCGCTCCTGCTCACTGACGTAACCCTCGTACGCCTCCATGGCCGCGGAGACCCGGGCGAGCCGGTGGCTGAGCCCCTTGCCCTGGGCGAGGGACAGATGGGCCGAGTTCGGACGTACGGCCTGCCAGACCGGCACGCCGATGTCGTCCAGCTTGGTCACGTCGGAGACCCGCGTGATGCCGGCCTGCGGGAACAGGGGCTCCAGTCGCCGCCAGGTCTCCTCCGCCGAGGCGGAGCGGTGGGTGCCCAGGCGCTCGATGCTCAGCGCGTCCGTCGTCACTGAACGTGTCGTGGTGCAGGTCATGGGAGTCCTTCGGCTGGAGGATCTGGGGGATCTGGAGGATTGCGCGGTGGGCAGGCCCTGAGCGGTGCCGGAGCGGCCGGAATGCTCGCCGCTGCCGCTGCCGGTGCTGCTGCCGCGGGGCGGGGCCCTTTCCTCGACCGGGCCCACTTCGAAGGTACGGACGCGGCGCGGTGCGCACCGTCCTCCGATCGGTCGGTGCGCAGGAGGACCCTCCCGCGAGCGGGACCGCGTCCCGACGGTCCTCCGCTCAGGGACGGATGCCGGCACATGCGACCGGGAGACTGCGGGGGCCGCGCAGCACCGCGTTGCGCCGGTACGGAGGCGGGTCGGCGAGCAGCCGGGGCTCCTCCAGCCTGGCCGCGAACCGCGTCAGCGCGATCTGGGCCTCGAGCCGGGCCAGCGGGGCCCCGAAGCAGCTGTGGATGCCGCTGCCCAGCCCCAGGTGCCGGAGGTCCTCGCGGTCGGGGTCGAACCGTTCGGGGTGGGTGAAGTGCCCGGCGTCGCGGTTTCCGGCGGCCAGCATGAGCCACAGCGAGGAGCCCTTGGGAATGACGGTGCCGTGCACCTCGACGTCGGTGATCGGGGTGCGGTGCGGCAGCAACTGCACCGGGGGCTCGTACCGCAGGAGTTCCTCCACCAGGGGCACGGCGAACCCGGGCTCGCGGCGCAGCCGCTCCAGGGCCCACGGGTGGCGGAGCAGGGTGAGCATGCCGTTGGCGATGAGGTTCACCGTGGTCTCGTGCCCGGCGATCAGCAGCAGCGCGGCGGTGGTGAGCAGTTCGATCGTGGTCATCGGACCGTCCGGGCCGTCGCCCGCCGCGAGCCGGGAGAGCATGTCCTCGCCGGGGTGGGCGCGGCGGTCCTCGATGAGTTCGGCGAGGTAGCCGCCGAGGGCGAGCCGGGCGTCCTGGGAGGCGCGCTGCCGTTCCGTGGGATCGGGCGAGTCCGGATCGGGGTCCAGGCTCGCCGCCAGGGCCTCGGCCCACACGTGGAACCGGGTCTCGTCCTCGCGCGGGACCCCGAGCAGACGGCAGATCACGGTGACGGGGAAGGGATAGGCGAACTCGCGGACCAGGTCGGCGTTCCCGGGGTCGCCTGCGCTGCCGATCCGGTCGAGGAGGCCGTCGACGGCCGCGCCGAGGTCCTCACGCATGCCGTCGACCCGGTGCGGGGAGTGCGGCGGGCCGAAGGGC
The DNA here is from genome assembly GCF_042735575.1 of Streptomyces sp. NPDC059564. Lineage (NCBI taxonomy): Bacteria > Bacillati > Actinomycetota > Actinomycetes > Kitasatosporales > Streptomycetaceae > Streptomyces > Streptomyces sp. NPDC059564. The sequence goes on from NZ_JBHWBP010000509.1 coordinate 2,305, forward strand.
CGGTTGGTCATCCGGCGCAGCCGGTCGTGCTCGGGCGGGTCCAGGCGCAGGAAGCCGGGCGGGAGCATGCCGGGGCGGTCGCCGTCCCCGCCCTCGGCCGCCTCGACGGCATCGGTCAGGGGATCGCCAGGGCCGGTGGCGAGGTTGCGGGAGTCGGAGCTGATGCGCGGGTCGTGCAGCAGCCCTTCGATCTCCGCGAAGCCGCTGACGACGTACGGCCCGCCCGGCTCGTGCAACACGGGGGTGCGGCGGAGCTCGGCGTACAGCGGGTACGGATCGGGCCGGCTGGTCTCGTCGAGGATGCGGTGCAACAAGCTCTGGTCCTGGCTCATGGCGGTGCCTTTCGGAGGGACGAGGAGGTACGTACGACGGCACACGGCCGTCCCGCGCGGTGGCAGGGGCAGTCGCGGACGACCGGCGTCCGGGCGGCGGCCCGGCGCGGCACCCGGCCCGGCACCGGGGGCGGCGCCGTGCACGGCGGGCCGACGTCCGGCCGGAACGTCTTCCTCCACGCTAGGAACGGCCCGCCCCGGGCCGGTCCTCCGGACGGTCCGTCCCGGGACTACACCGGCCGACCGGCCGACCGGCCGGCGGACCGGGGACGCGATCACGGTCCGTCGGCCGGTCCGGACCCCCGCACCTACGAGTGGGGCTGCGCGACACGCGGACTGCGGTGATCCTGGAAGTGCGGCACGAAGTCGTCGGTGTGGATCCTCCGGACCTGCTCGACGACCGCCGGCCGAGGGCCACGGTGGAACGGGCTCGCAGATCGCCCGGGCCGAGGCCCCGGGAGGACGCCTGCCGCCAGTGGAGGGTGAGGTGCGGTGACGACGTACGGACAGCAGCCCCGGGTGCGGGTGGTGGTCGGGGACGACCACCCGGTCTACCGCGAGGGCATCGTCTCCGCGCTGACCGGGAGCGGTCGTATCGAGGTCGTGGCGGCGGTCGGCGACGGGCGTGCGGCCCTGGAGGCGATCCGTGAGCACGCGCCCGCGGTGGCCCTGCTGGACTACCGGATGCCGGAGCTGGACGGCCTGGAGGTGGCGCACGCCGTGGCCCGGGACGAGCTGCCCACGCGGGTACTGCTGCTGTCGGCCACGACGGAGAGCGACGTGGTCTACCGGGCGGTGCAGGAGGGCGCGGCCGGCTACCTGTCGAAGGGCGCGGACCGGGACGACATCGTCGCGGGGGTGATGGCCTGCGCGAAGGGTGAGAGCGTGCTGCCGCCGGACCTGGTCACCGGTCTGGCCTCGGAGGTGCGGTCGCGTGCGCGGTCGGAGGAGCCGCTGCTCAGCGGCCGCGAGCGGCAGGTCCTCCAGATGATCGCGCAGGGGCTGTCGGTGCCCGACATGGCCAAGGAGCTGTACCTCGCGCCGACCACGGTCAAGACGCACCTGCGGCGGCTGTACGAGAAGCTCGGCGTGTCCGACCGCGGCGCGGCCGTCGCCAAGGCGATGCGCATGCACATGCTGGAGTGATGGAGGGCCGGAACGGGTTCCGTCCGGCCGTACGTCCCCCGTCTCGTCCGATCGGGGGAGCCGTGACACCCGGCCGGCCCGTAGCGTCGTAGGCGTGCACAGGGAGGGACCAGCACCACGGCAGGACCGGCATGCGAAACGTCCGCGACATGGGAAGCATGCGCGGCTGTGACGGCAACCGCTCACCGGGCACGAGGACCGGCGGTAACCAATCCGTGAGTAGACCCCCACAGCACATTTCCGAACGTCCCTGCACCCACCGGGCCGGCGACAAGCCGGCCTTTCTCCTGCCTCTGGGAGCACTCATGACATCC
>NZ_JBHWBP010000510.1:0-4078 GCF_042735575.1 Streptomyces sp. NPDC059564
CCCGCCGAGGGTGCAGGCGATGGCGCTGGCCGGGTCGGGCCCCAGGATCCGGCCGTGCCGCGCCAGGGCGGCGTTGGCCCGCAGGACGGTGGTGCCCGGCTGGATCCGGGCGCGCCGGCCGCCGTCGAGGACCTCGATCCCGGCCCAGTGGCGGCGTACGTCGACCAGGATGTCCTCGCCCTGGGCCTGGCCGTTCAGCGAGGTCCCGGCGGCGCGGAAGACCACCTCGCGCTGCTTGCCGTGGGCGTACGAGAGGACGGCGGAGACGTCGTCGATGTCCTCGGCGACCACCACGACCTGCGGCACGAACCGGTACGGGGAGGCGTCGGTGGCGTAGCGGACCAGGTCGGAGACCTTCCACAGCACCTTCTCGGCGCCGAGCAGCTCGGTCAGCTCGGCGCGCAGCACGGGCGGGGTGCCCGTCGCCATCCGGTCGGGGACCCGGTCGGGGGCCGGGGCGCCGGGGCCGTGCGGGCGCAGGGCGCCGGGCTTCGGTTCCAGCAGCGGCATGTGCGGCCCCTCCTGTCTCGCGGTCCGCCGTCTCGCGGTCCGTCCGGGCGCCGGCGGTGGCTCCCGCCGTCAGCAGCCGCGTTCCGCCGGCGCGTCCGCCAGCGCGTTCAGCAGGCCGCCGAGGACCTCGCGCTGTCCGGCGGTCAATGGAGCCAGGATCTCCTCTGCGGCGTCGGTCCGCGCGTTGCGCAGACGGCGCAGCGTGGCGCGACCGGTTTCGGTGAGCTCGATCCGGATGACGCGGCGGTTGGCGGGGTCCGGCACGCGGCGCACGCAGTCGGCCGTCTCCAGGCCGTCGACGAGGGTGGTCACGGCGCGGGGCACGACCTCAAGACGCTTGGCCAGATCGGCCATTCGGGGCGGCTGGTCGCCGCCGTAGTGCGCGACGAGCCGCAGCAGCCGGCCCTGGGCCGGGGTGATCCCGAGCGGCTCCATGTGGCGCTTCTGGATCCGGTGGAGCCGGCGCGTGAGGCGCAGCAGCTGCTCGGCGAGGACGCCGTCGTTGGAATCGCGGGTGTCGGTCTCGGAACCGGTGCTCATACTGGGAACAGTACCGGACCGGATTCATTGTGAGCATAGGTAACAATGAGCTATGCTCATCGGAGTCTCGTCAGAAGGAGGCCCATGCGCCCCGAAGAACCGAAGTGGACGCCATCGAACGAAGCCCTCGACCCCACCCGTCCGGCGCCGGCGGAGCGCCCGCGCGAGCTGCGGCGGATCCTCGGCCTGTTCCGCCCCTACCGCGGCCGGCTCGCGGTGGTCGGCGCGCTGGTCGCCGCGTCCTCGCTGGTCGGCGTCGCCTCGCCGTTCCTGCTCAGGGAGATCCTGGACGTCGCGATCCCCGAGGGCCGTACCGGACTGCTGAGCCTGCTCGCGCTCGGCATGATCCTGACCGCCGTCGTGACCAGCGTGTTCGGCGTGCTCCAGACCCTGATCTCCACCACCGTCGGCCAGCGCGTCATGCACGACCTGCGCACCGCCGTCTACGCCCAGCTCCAGCGGATGCCGCTGGCCTTCTTCACCCGCACCCGCACCGGCGAGGTGCAGTCCCGCATAGCCAATGACATCGGCGGCATGCAGGCCACGGTCACCTCGACCGCGACCTCGCTCGTGTCGAACCTGACCGCCGTCATAGCCTCCGTCGTCGCGATGCTCGCCCTCGACTGGCGGCTCACCCTCGTCTCCCTGCTCCTGCTGCCGCTCTTCGTGTGGATCAGCCGCCGCGTGGGCCGCGAGCGCAAGAAGATCACCATGCAGCGGCAGAAGCAGATGGCCGCGATGGCCGCCGAGGTCACCGAGTCCCTCTCCGTGAGCGGCATCCTGCTGGGCCGCACCATGGGCCGCTCCGAGTCCCTGACCGAGGCCTTCTCCGAGGAGTCCGAGAAACTGGTCGGGCTGGAGGTGCGCTCCAGCATGGCCGGGCGCTGGCGGATGTCCACCATCGGCATCGTCATGGCCGCCATGCCCGCGCTCATCTACTGGGCCGCGGGCATAGCCCTGCAGACCGGGGCGCCCTCGCTCTCCGTCGGCACCCTCGTCGCCTTCGTCACCCTCCAGCAGGGCCTCTTCCGGCCCGCCGTGAGCCTGCTGTCGACCGGCGTCCAGATCCAGACCTCGCTCGCGCTGTTCGCCCGCATCTTCGAGTACCTCGACCTGCCGGTGGACATCACCGAGCGCCCCGACCCGGTGAAGCTGGACCGGGCGAAGGGCGAGGTCCGCCTGGAGGACGTGCACTTCGCCTACGAGCCCAAGAACGGCCCCACGCTCACCGGCATCGACATCACCGTCCCCGCCGGAGGCTCCCTCGCCGTCGTCGGCCCGACCGGCTCCGGCAAGAGCACCCTCAGCTACCTGGTCCCCCGGCTCTACGACGTGACCGGCGGACGGGTCGCCCTCGACGGGGTGGACGTGCGCGACCTCGACTTCGACTCGCTGGCCCGCTCCATAGGCGTGGTCTCCCAGGAGACCTACCTCTTCCACGCCTCGGTCGCCGACAACCTGCGCTTCGCCAAACCCGACGCCACCGACGAGGAGATCACCGAGGCGGCCCGGGCGGCCCAGATCCACGACCACATCGCATCCCTGCCCGACGGGTACGACACCCTGGTCGGCGAGCGCGGCTACCGCTTCTCCGGCGGCGAGAAGCAGCGCCTGGCCATCGCACGCACGATCCTGCGCGATCCGCCGGTGCTCATCCTCGACGAGGCCACCAGCGCCCTCGACACCCGCACCGAGCACGCGGTGCAGCGGGCCATCGACAACCTCTCCCGCGGCCGCACCACCATCACCATCGCGCACCGCCTCTCCACCGTCCGGGACGCCGACCAGATCGTGGTCCTCGACGCGGGCCGGATAGCCGAGCGCGGGACCCACGAGGAACTCCTCGGGGCCGGAGGGCGGTACGCCGCACTGGTCCGCCGGGACCGCGACGCCGCGCAGGCGCCCGGGGTGCGGGAGCCGGATGCGGGTGCAAGTGCCGACGCAGGTGCAGGCGCGGGCCGAGGGGCTTCCGAGGAGCCGGTGCCGACTCCGGTGAACGTGTGATCGTACGACTGAGGTGAGGGCAGGCAAGGGTTAAATGCCGGAAGTATGGCTATTCGCGGGCTAGCGTTCCCGCATGCGTCATGAGTACCTGCCGCCACAGCGCCGCTCCCGGCTCACCCGCCGAGGCCGCCTGGCGCTCTTCCTCGGCACGCTGCTCGGGCTCGGGGCGGTCCTTCTGATCCCGCTCCTGCCGAGAGGGGCGGCACCCGAGATACCGCGCCAGCTGCTGATCCCCGAAGGGTGGCGGGCCCCCCCAGGTCTACGCCGCCGTCGACCGCGAACTGAAGCTCCCGGCCGGCACCACGAAGAAGGCCGTCGGCACGGCCGCGCTGCCCCTGCCGGCGGAGGCCAAGGGCAACCCGGAGGGCTACCTCTTCCCGGCGACGTACCCCGTGACCTCGAAGTCCACCCCCGCCGCGCTGCTCACGTACATGGTGGAGACGGCGAACCGGAAGCTCGCCACGAAGGCCGTAGCCGACGGCGGCACGGTGCACGGGATGACCCCGTACCAGACGGCCACCCTCGCCAGCATCATCGAGGCGGAGGTCGACGCCCCGGCGGACATGGGCAAGGTCGCGCGGGTGGTGCACAACCGGCTGGCGAAGTCGATGCCGCTCCAGATGGACTCCACCCTCAACTACGCGCTGGGCCGCAGCACGGTCGACACCACGCTCGGCGACACCCGCATCGACCACCCCTTCAACACCTACGAACGCCAGGGCCTGCCGCCCACCCCCATCGACAGCCCCGGCCTGCGGGCCATGGCGGCGGCGGTCGCGCCGACCCCCGGCGACTGGCTGTTCTTCGTCACCGTGAAACCGGGCGACACCCGCTTCTCGGCGACGTACGAGGAGCACAAGAGGCACGTGGCGGAGTTCAACCGCCTCCGCGCGGCCGCGGGCCCTCCCGCCGCACGGCTGCCCTGAGGCGCCAGGCCCGCTCCGGCCGTCAGGGCAGCCGGACCGCCTCGATCTCGGCGTTCCCGACCGGCGCTCCGGCCGGGGCGCGCGACAGGCGGCGGCGC
>NZ_JBHWBP010000511.1:0-4016 GCF_042735575.1 Streptomyces sp. NPDC059564
CTACGCGGCCAAGGACCCGCGCTTCCGGCTGGTCCAGCAGGTGAACAAGGGCCTCGGCGCGGCCCGCAACACCGGCATCCGGAACCTGACCGAGGGCACCGAGTTCCTCTGCTTCGTCGACAGCGACGACTCGATGCCGCCGAGCTGGTGATGAACTCCTTGCGCGGAGCCACCTCGTTGCCCATGAGCAGGTCGAAGACCGACTCGGCCGAGTCCAGATCGCCGATGTTGATCCGCCGCAGGGTCCGGAAGCGGGGATCCATGGTGGTCTCCGCCAGCTGGTCCGCGTCCATCTCGCCGAGGCCCTTGTAGCGCTGGATGCTGTCCTTGTACCGGATGTTCTTGCGCTGGTACTCCAGCAGGGTCTGGCGCAGCTCGTTGTCCGAGTACGTGTACACGTACTTGTCCTGGCCCTTCTTGGGCTGGACCAGCTCGATCCGGTGCAGCGGCGGAACGGCTGCGAAGACCCGGCCGGCCTCGACCATCGGCCGCATGTACCGCTGGAACAGGGTCAGCAGCAGGCAGCGGATGTGCGCGCCGTCGACGTCGGCGTCGACGAGCAGGACGATCTTCCCGTAGCGGGCGGCGTCGAGGTCGAAGGTACGGCCGGAGCCGGCTCCTATGACCTGGATGATCGCCCCGCACTCGGCGTTCTTCAGCATGTCCGAGACCGAGGACTTCTGGACGTTGAGGATCTTGCCGCGGATCGGCAGGAGGGCCTGGAATTCCGAGTTCCGCGCGAGCTTGGCCGTACCGAGGGCGGAGTCGCCCTCGACGATGAAGAGCTCGCTCCGCTCCACGTCGTCGCTGCGGCAGTCGGCCAGCTTCGCGGGCAGCGAGGAGGTCTCCAGCGCGGTCTTGCGGCGCTGCGCCTCCTTGTGCTGGCGGGCCGCGATCCGGGTCCGGGCGGCCGCGACGATCTTCTCCATCACGGAGCGGGCCTGCTGCTTGTCGTCGCGCTTGGTGGAGGTCAGGAAGGCCTTGAGCTCCTTGGCGACCACGGCGGCGACGATGCGCGTCGCCGCGGAGGTGCCGAGCACCTCCTTGGTCTGGCCCTCGAACTGCGGCTCGGCGAGACGGACGGTGACGACGGCCGTCATGCCCTCCATCGCGTCGTCCTTGACCACGTCGTCCTCGGCCACGCGCAGCAGCTTCGCCGAGCGCAGCACCTCGTTCACGGTCTTGGCGACCGAGCGCTCGAAGCCGGAGACGTGGGTGCCGCCCTTGGGGGTGGCGATGATGTTCACGAAGGACTTGACGTTGGTCTCGTACCCCGTGCCCCAGCGCAGGGCGATGTCCACGCCGAGCTCGCGAGTGACCTCGGTGGGGGTCATGTGGCCGCGGTCGTCGAGGACCGGGACGGTCTCCTTGAAGGTGCCCGTGCCGGTCAGGCGCAGCACGTCGCAGACGCCCTTGTCCTGGGCGAGGTACTCGCAGAACTCGCTGATGCCCCCGTCGAAGCGGAAGGTCTCCTCGGTCTTGCCGGCCCCGTCGATGGCCCGCTCGTCGCGGACCACCAGGGTCAGGCCGGGCACGAGGAAGGCGGTCTGGCGGGCGCGCTGGTAGAGCGTCTCCAGGTTGAGCCGGGCGTCCTTGAGGAAGATCTGGCGGTCGGCCCAGTAGCGGATCCGGGTGCCGGTCTTCCCCTTGGCGATGCGCTTGATCTTGCGCAGGCCGCTCGTGGGGTCGAAGGGGCTGTCGGCCCCCTGCTCGGTGAACATCCCGGGGACGCCTCGGCGGAAGCTGATGCCGTGGGTGGAGCTGCCGCGGTCGACCTCGACGTCGAGGCGGGCCGACAGGGCGTTCACCACGGAGGCGCCGACGCCGTGCAGACCGCCGGAGGCGGCGTACGAGCCACCGCCGAACTTTCCGCCGGCGTGCAGCTTGGTCATGACGACCTCGACCCCGGACAGGCCGGTCTTGGGCTCGACGTCGACGGGGATGCCGCGGCCGTTGTCACGCACCTCGACGGAGGCGTCCTCGTGGAGGATCACCTCGATGTGGTCGCAGTAGCCGCCCAGGGCCTCGTCGACGGAATTGTCGATGATCTCCCAGAGGCAGTGCATCAGGCCTCGGCTGTCGGTGGAGCCGATATACATCCCGGGGCGCTTGCGCACGGCCTCGAGGCCTTCGAGGACGAGCAGGTGCCGCGCGGTGTAGTTGGAACCGTCCCGGTCTGCTCCGGACAGCAGCGCGCTGGAAGGCACGGACGTGTCGGCGGTCACGCAGTTCGCTCCTCGCTGAATTTCTTTTCTGGCCCGGTCGGGCGCAGGGGTGGCTCGGTTGCCGGTCAGAGGGTACCGAGGCCTGGTAGAGCCGATGCAACGCCACCCTCGTGGCTTCCTCAGCCTAGTCCAGATCCACACAGGTGTTCGATCCCCCGTCAGGGTGAAGCAAACATCACGTTCCCTTCCACGCATGAACCATTTAGGGTTCGGGCACGTCCTCATGAACAAACCGGCGCTCGTGCCGGTGAGGACGGGAACTGCTACAAGCGAACGACTGACAACGCGAAACCGTAAAGCAACGCAATACGGCTCCTTCGCCGCCAACCGGCAGCAGCCGGCCAGCTTCGGAAGGAAGTTTCGAGGAAAAGCCGCGAGCGGGAACGTTTTCGGCCTGGTTGGATGTTGACCCTGGTACGACAGCTCGTCGAGCTAGAGAAGAGGCGACGTGACTACTGTTCTGACACCCGCGACCCCGCTGACGGCCGCTGACCGATGCGACCGTTGCGGCGCCCAGGCATATCTGCGCGTCGTCCTCCTGAGCGGTGGTGAACTGCTCTTCTGCGCCCACCACGGGCGTAAGTTCGAGCCGGAACTCAAGAAGATCGCCGCGGAAATACAGGATGAGACCGAGCGGCTCACGTCCGCTCCGGCCGCTGCTGCTGCCGACACCGAGGACCGCTGACACAAGGCCTATACCTCGCATCCGACGAGCCAGGACCGGCCAGGCCGGTCGACGGGCGGCATCTCTGAGACCCAGGGAAGCCGCCCGTCCTCATATCCGGGGCACTTCCCGCTCCGGGCGCCCACGTCCGGCCCCCGCACCCCCGTGCCGGGCCGTACGGGGTGCCTGGAGCCCCTCCGGGCACCCCGTGCGGTGTCCTAGACCACGCCCGGCCCCGCGGCCCTCTGGGCGCCGCTCACGAAGCCGACCAGCGGGGCGATCCTTGTGTACACGCCCGGGCTGTCGGCGCGCCCGCAGCCGCGCCCCCAGGAAACGAGCCCGATCAGCCGGCCCCGCGCCACCAGCGGCCCGCCGCTGTCGCCCTGGCAGGCGTCCTTGCCGCCGTCCCGGTCGCCCGCGCACACCATGGATTCGGGCCGGTACTGCCCGTCCGAGTCGCCCGGGTAAGCCCGTCGGCAGACGTCGTCCGCCAGCACCGTGACCTGCGCCGCGCGCAGCCCGTACGCGTAGTCGCCGAAGCCGCTCGTGTCGCCCCAGCCGTACACGGCCGCGTCGGTGCCCGCGGCGTAGGCGGTATGCCCGACCTCGGCCATGGGGAGCACGTAGTGCGCCGGAACCGCCTCTGCGAGCTCCAGTACGGCGAGGTCCCCGGCGTTGCTCCCGGCGTCGTAGGCCGGATTCACCCGGGCCGCGCGCACCGCGATCTCCCGGCCCTCCTCGGCGCGCAGTTCCGTACGCCCGGTGATCACGCGGAAGTCGGCGACGGATTCGACGGGCCCGCCCAGCACCTGGCGGCCCAGGCAGTGGGCCGCCGTGACCACCCTGGTCGGGGCGACGAGGACGCCCCCGCAGAACTGACCGTCCCGGGTACCCCCGAACCGGTCACGGCTGGCGAGGGCCACGACCCACGGGCTGTCGGCCACGTTCACCGGCTTCCCGCCTATGACGATGCCGTCCGCGGCCACCCCGGGGGCCTGGGCCAGCGGCATCGCGGCCGCTCCCGCCACCAGGGTCAGCGCGCCCGCCAGAGCACGGGCGAAGGTACGACGCATGAGGCCTCCTGACTCTGAGTGTGAATGACTCCACCCAGAGTGGGTCGCCCGGTC
>NZ_JBHWBP010000512.1:0-3993 GCF_042735575.1 Streptomyces sp. NPDC059564
GGTCCCCGGCGTCGCCGTCGCCGCGGGCCGGGTCGACGGCTTCGCCGCCGTCGCCGACCGCGACGGCCGGCTCATCGGTCACGGCCCGTCCCACCAGGGCGCCAACTTCGCCCCCGGAGCGGCCGGAGTGGACCCCGCCTACCGCTTCCTCCAGGGTTCCGGCCCGACCCGCGACGACCGGATCGCCCTCGACGAGACCGCCGCCGCGAAGGGCGGCCACCGCGTCGGTGACACCGTGCGCATCGGTACGAACCAGGGCGCCGCCACGTACACCCTCAGCGGGATCTTCCGCACCGACGGGACCAAGCTCCCCGCCGGGGGCAGCCTGACGCTGTTCACCGACGCGACCGCCCAGCGGCTGTTCCTCCAGCCCGGCCGCTACAAGAACGTCGAGCTCACGGCCGCGCCCGGCACCGACGCGCAGCAGCTCCTCAGCCGCGTCGAAGCGGCGCTGCCGCCCGGCACCGGCGCGGCGACCGGAGCCCAGCTCGCCCGGATCCAGGCGAACCTCGCCACGACCGACAGCGACACCATGAGCCAGATCCTGGTGGGCTTCGCCGCGGTCGCCCTGTTCGTCGCGACCTTCCTCGTCTCCAACACCTTCACCATGCTCGTCGCCCGGCGCACCAGGGAGCTGGCCCTGATGCGGGCCGTCGGCGCCTCGCGCAAGCAGGTGCGCCGCATCCTGCTGACGGAGACCCTCCTCGTCGGAGCGGCCGCCTCCGCCGCCGGTCTCGCCGCCGGAACCGGGGTCGCCGCCCTGCTCCAGACGCTCTTCGCCCCCGCCGACTCCCCGGCCGGCCCGCTGGTCCTCACCCCGGGCACCGTGGTCACGTCCCTGCTGGTCGGCATCGCGCTGCCGATGGTCGCCGCATGGCTGCCGATCCGCCGGGCCATGGCCATCCCGCCGGTCGCCGCGCTCAGCGCCGCCGAGCCCGCGGCGCCCGCCCGCACCGGCTCCTTGCGTACCGGACTCGGTGCCGCGCTGGTGGCCACCGGCATCACCGCCACGGTGTACGGGGGCCTCACCACGGGGAAGGACGCCCGGACCGTCATCGGCGTCGGCGCGGCCCTCACCCTGACCGGGACGATCGTGCTGATCCCGCTGCTGGCGCGGCCGTTCGTCGCCCTGCTCCAGCCGCTGCTGACCCGCCTCCACCCGGTGCACGGCACCCTCGCCGCCCGCAACACCGTGCGCGACCCGCGCCGTACCGGAGCCACCGCCGCCGCGCTCGCCATCGCCCTCACCCTCGCCTCGGGGCTGTCCGTCCTCGGGGCCTCCGCCGCCCAGTACCTCGACCGCGCGACCACCCACGACTTCACCGCCGACTACCTGGTCAAGCCCGCCGACGGCGCCATGCGGATGACGCCCGACACCGCGGCGCCCCTCAAGAAGCTGCCCCGGGCCTCCTTCAGCCCGCTCAACCAGTCCACCGAGTACCACCTGGCCGGCACCCCCTCCGTGCTGACCGGCGTCGACCCGGCCACCATCGGGCGGCTGCTGCGGTACGACGTGATCGAGGGATCGCTCGACGCCCTCGCCAAGGGGCAGATCGCCGTCGCCGACTTCAAGGCGAAGGCGGCCGGCTGGCACCTCGGTCAGACCCTGCCGCTGGAGCGTCAGGACGGCCGGCGCGGCAGCGTCACCATCGGCGCCGTCTACCGGGCGGACGAGCAGAGCAACCTGCTGCCCAGCATCACCGCACCCGACTCCCTCGTGGCCCGCTACGACTCCACCCCGAACACCGCCGGGATCCTCGTCGCCACGGACGGCGGACCCGGCCGGGCAGCGCTCGCCGGCATCACCCACGCCTTCGGCGACAACCCGGCCCTGGCCGTCCTGGACGAGGCGGGCATCCGAGCCCAGGACAGCGGGGACATCGGCGACCAGCTCAACGTCTTCTACGCCCTGCTCAGCATGGCCCTGGCCATCGCCGCGCTGGGCATCGCCAACACCCTCGCGATGTCCGTCCTCGAACGCGGCAAGGAGATCGGCACCCTCCGCGCGCTCGGCGTGGACCGCGCGGGTGTGACCCGCATGATCCGCCTGGAGGCCCTGCTCCTCGGCGCGCTCGGCGCGACCCTGGGCACGGCCCTCGGCGTCTTCCTGGGCTGGGCCCTCGGCCGCACGCTCCAGGAGAACGTCGCGGGCTACACCCTGGTCCTCCCCTGGGGCCGCCTCGCCCTCGGCGTGGTCATCGCCCTGGCGGGCGCCCTGCTCGCCTCGCTCTGGCCGGCCCACAGGGCCGCCCGCGTCGACATCCCCACGGCGACGTCGGCGCAGTAGCACCTTCGCGCCGGCGGCCGGGCCGCGGACGGTACGGGGAGTCATGCCCTGAGCACGCCATGCGGGTCGGACGCCGCGGCGACGGGCGTCCGGCCGGCCGCCGGCCGCGGAGAAAACCGGTAGGGCCGCGGCGGGGCGAACCCGCACCATGGAGGCGATGATCAACACAGCCGAGCACCTGCTCGCCGCCCTCGCCGCCCTCGCGGCGCTGACCGGCGCCGACCTCCCGTACCTGGCGCACCGGCTCGGCGACCCGGATCCCGTCGTCCGCCGGTACGCCCTGCGGGGCGCACGCCGGCTGCCCGTGCGCGACGAAGCGGTCGAAGCCGCCTACGACGACGCCCCGGCCGCCGTCCGCGCCGACCTCGCACGCCTGCCGGGCGACGGGCGGCGGACCGCCGTCACCGAGCGGCTCGACCACCGCCTGCGCACCGCGTACGGAGACCAGGACGCGGCCCGCCTCCTGCCGGGCTGCTCGCCCGAGTTCACCGCGCGGATGCTCCCGGAACCGGCCGACGCGATCCCCTTCGAGGGCTGAGGACGGCTGGCCGCGCGCCCCCTCGCGGTACTCGACCTCGCCGAACGGGTTCCGGCCGATCTGCTCCACCCGGTGGGCGGTGCGGAGGAGGGCAGCGTCCTGCACGGGGTAGTCGCCCGACCTCGCGGTGGGGGTGTGGCCGGGTGTTGACGTGGGCACGTCCGGGGTGCCATCGCACCCACTCGAACCGAAAGCAGGCCACGATGCACCAGCCGCCGCCGACGGCACCCGCCGCGTCGCCCCCCTCGCCCTCCCGCCGGACCGGCCGCACTTCGCGCGGGGGCTTCCGCCTGGGGACCGTACTCGCCGCCACGGCCCTGACGTTGCTGATCCCGGCCTCGGCCGCCCACGCCGACCCTCCGCACAACCTTCCGCAGCGGGCCGACGGCTGGGAGCAGACGTTCTCCCCGGCGTACGACTACGACGGCGACGGCTGCTACGCCACACCGGCCATAGGCCCCGACGGCACGCTCGCCCCCGGGCTGAAGACGTCCGGGGCCATCAACGGCAGTTGCCACGACGCGTCCGACCTCGACAACTCCCAGACGTACGCGCGCGCCACCTGCAACAACGGCTGGTGCGCCATCGTCTACGCCAGTTACTTCGAGAAGGACCAGGCCGTGCACGGCAGCGGTCTGGGCGGCCACCGCCACGACTTCGAGCACGTGATCGCCTGGGTCGACACGGCCTCCAACCAGGTCGAGTACGTGTCGACCACCCAGCACAGCAGCGTCAAGACCTACCCGCGCTCCGACGTCCGCTTCGACGGCACGCACCCGAAGGCCGTCTACCACAAGGACGGTGCGGGCACGCACTTCTTCCGGCTCGCCAACGGCAACGACGAGCCTCCGGAGAACCACTACCACGCCTGGCGGTACCCGCCGTTGGTCGGCTGGAACGGCTGGCCCAGCACCGGGCTGCGGGACCGGCTGATGGGCGCGGACTTCGGATCGGCCACCATCAAGATCACCGATGACCGGTTCCCGAACCTGCTGAACAGCGCCAGGCCCTCCGGCATCCCCTTCAACCCCTGGGGCTGAACCTTCCGCCGCGGCGGGGGTGTTCCGCTCGCCCGCACGAGTACGGCGTGGCCCCGCCGGATAGCCCGGGCCCCCCCGGCCGGGGGGGGCGGCCGCACACAGTACCCCGGGGGGGGAATATAAAAAAA
>NZ_JBHWBP010000513.1:0-3969 GCF_042735575.1 Streptomyces sp. NPDC059564
GAGATGATGTCGGCCCTGCTCGACGCCTGCGTGGCCGCCTCGCCGGACCCAACTGACGTCCGCGACGTCCCGACCGGTCCGCCCCCCGCCGCCGCCACAGCGGCGGGGGCGGACCGGTCCCCGTTTGCCGGTGCGCCGGTGCCCCCGTCAGAGCCAGGGGATCTGATCGGCCCCGTACCGGTAGGCGCGGAACACCGCGTTCTGCGCGCCGCGCGAGGACTCCAGGCCCGTGCCCCGGTCGAACGCCCCGAACTCCGGGACGACGAACTCCCACACCACGTCCCCCTCCGGAGTCACCTCGAACAGTCGCCCGAAGGAACCCTCGGCGACGAAGGTGTTGCCGTTGGGCAGGCGCTGCGCGCTGGACATGTAGGGGCTGTAGAAGTTCTGCGGCGGGTTGTCCTCGTACGACCACACCCGCTCGCCCGTCACCGGGTCGAGCTCCAGCACCCGCGAGTACGGCACGGACGTCGTGTCGCGGTACGTCCCGTTGTCGAACACCAGGATCGTGCCGCCCGGCAGTTCGTGCGGGTGGTGCTGCTGCGCGAGGACGTCCGGGCCGATCCGCCAGCGCACGGAGCCGTCGGCGCGGTCGACGGCCACCGTCGTCGAGGCGCTGCGGAAGCCCACCACGATCCCGCCGTCGGCGAGTTCGTTGACCGTGTTGGCCATCGGCCAGTGCTCGCGCGCGAAGTGCGGGTTCAGCGGGACCTCCTCCGGGTCCAGGTGCTCGATCGCCGCCCAGCGCCACACCACCTCGCCCTCCCAGGTCATCTCGTACACCACGTCCCCGTAGATCACCCCGCCCGCCGCCTCCGAGCCGGGGATGCCGCCGCGGATCCGGGCCGCGTCCGCCGGAGCCAGCGGCTCCACGGCGCTGATCAGCAGGTTTCCGTTGCGCAGGATCGACGCGTCGTGGTGGTGGAAGGGGTGGCGGGCCTCGCGCAGCACGGTGGAGTCCGGGGCGAGTTCCTGGAAGACGCCGCCGTGGTAGACGTCCCAGATGGGGAAGAGGCTCGGGCCGGTGGTGTCCTTGGCCGCGTAGAAGAGGGTGCCGCCGGGGAGGAGCTGTGCCTGACGGCCGGGCGGGTGCGGGGAGTTCCAGGTGTGGGCCGGCTCGCCGTCGATGCCGACGAGGTGGATCCGGCCGTCGCCCGCGATGGGGGTGTAGAGGGTGTAGCCGCCGAAGCTCCGCTCGGGGTCGTGGGCGCGCAGGCCGGTGCCGCGGCGGCGCAGGGTGTTCTGGTCGACGGTCATGGAGGTCCTCCGGGGGTGGGTTTTCGGGGGTGGGGGGTCGGGGGCTTCAGTTCACGGTGACGGCGGCGGGGTCGGCCGCCCGGAGCGGGCCGGGGTGCAGCCGGGCGCGCAGGGCGGACCGGTCGGCGGTGCCCGGCAGGGCCTGGGCGGCCTTGGCCCAGGCGGCCTCGTCCGACAGGTCGGCGAGGAGTTCGGGTGACAGGCTCGCCCCGTACGTGTAGCGGGGCTGGAACGTCTCGACGTACGGGGCCTGCAGCGCCCCCTTGGACTCGGCGACGACGGCCGCCCGCGCGGCGGCCGGGTCGGCCGCGGCGGCCCGCTGCGCTCGCAGCACCGTACGCAGGACCGCGGTGGCCGTCCCGTCGGACGCCGAGGGGCCCGCGACGAGGAGGGTGCGGGCGGTGTAGCCGGAGAAGGGGAGTTCGGCGTAACGGGCGCCGAGGGCGGTGCGGGCGGCGTCGTAGAAGCTGGGGAAGGTGACGCCGGCGTCGACGTCGCCGCGGGCGAGGGCCGGAGCGACCTGGTTCGGGGCCAGGTTCACCACCGTCACGTCGGCCGGGGTCAGTTGCGCGGAGGCGAGCATCCGGGAGAGGGCGTACTCGACGTTCGTGCCCTGGGGGACCCCGACCTTGCGCCCCTTGAGCGCGCCGAATCCGGGGATGGCGCGGTCGGTGCGGGTGAGCAGGCGCCAGTCCGAGAAGCGGGACAGGTCGGCGACGATCCGTACGTCGCGCCCGCTCAGCGCCGCCGTGACGGCGGGCAGGTCGCCGACGACGCCGAACTGGGCCTGGCCGCCGAGGACGGCGTTGAGGGCGTCCCGGCCGGTGGGGAGGGTGGTCACGGTGGCCGCCAGGCCCTCGGCGGACCAGAGCGAGCGGTGCTGCGCGAGGTACAGGGGCGCGGCGGCCAGCTGATCGCTGCCGGCCAGGGACACGGCCCCCCGTCCGTCGGTGCCGGTGCCGGTGCCGGTTGCGCAGGCGGTGGCGGCGAGGAGCGAGAGCAGGCCGACGAGCAGCAGCCCGGCCGCCGTTCGGGGTCGGTGTCTGGGCATGGGAGGGGTCCTTCCTGGGACGGGGGACGCACCGGCCGTCGGCCGGGCGCGGTGTGCGGGGACAAGGGGGCGAGGATGTGCCGGGCGACGCCCGGGCCCCTGGGGCTCCGCCCCGGACCCCGCGCCTCAATCGCCGGCGGGGCTGGATTTGGCCGGCCCCGCCCATCGCGTGCGGGTCCGTTGCCGTGCGGCAACCCCGGGGCGGGGTGGGTCAGGGGGTGGTGGCGAGGTGGGCTGCGATGTGGGGGCGCAGAGTGGGGGGTTGGGGGCCCGGGGGGATGTGGTGGTCGGCCAGGACTCGGGACGGGGAGCCGCCGAGGACCACCACGCGTCCGGCCAGGGCGAGGGCCTCGTCGAGGTCGTGCGTCACGAACAGCACCGTGGTGCCGGTGCGTTCCCACAGCTCCCGCAGCAGCGTCTGCATCCGCGTTCGCGTCAGCGCGTCCAGTGCCCCGAACGGCTCGTCCATCAGCAGCACTTCCGGCCGCGCGGCCAGCGCCCGCGCCAGGGCGACCCGCTGCTGCATTCCGCCCGACAGCTGCGCCGGGTACTTCTCGGCGCCGTCCGCCAGCCCCACCTCCGCGAGCGCGGCCAGCGCCCGCTCGCGCCGCTCCGCGCGCGGCAGCCCGAACCGTTTGAGGGCGAACTCGACGTTGCCCCGGGCCGTGCGCCACGGGAAGAGCGCGTAGTGCTGGAACACCACCCCCCGCTCCGGGCCCGGCCCCGTCACCTCCGCGCCGCCGGCCGTCACCCGGCCCGCCGCGGGCCGTACGAAACCGGCCACCGTGTTCAGCACCGTCGACTTCCCGCAGCCGCTCGGCCCCAGCAGCGCAGTGAACGACCCCGCCGGGAACTCCAGGTCCGTCCGCTCCAGCACCGGCGCCGCCCCGTACCCGACCGACAGCCCCTCCAGCCGTACGTCCAGGCTCATGCTGCGCTCCAGTGCACGTAGCGCCGTCCGACGGCGGCCAGGACCAGGTCGGCGGCCACGCCCAGCAGCCCGAGCACGAGCAGTCCCGCGAACATCCGGTCCACCCGCAGGAACTGGCCGTCCACCTGCAGCCGGTACGCCAGCCCGCTGTCCGCGCCGCCCAGTTCGGCGGCGACCAGCGCGAGCAGGGCCACGGAGGCCCCGTAGCGCAGTGCGGCCAGCAGCGCGGGCGCGGCGGCGGGCAGCAGCACCTCGGTGAACCGCCGGTGCAGCGGCGCCCCCAGCGACCGGGCGGCCCGCAGGTGCGAGACCGGCACCCGCGAGACCCCGTCGTGGACGTAGAGCCAGACCGCGAGGAGCACCGCGTAGGCGATCAGCAGCCGCTTGGCGTCCTCCCCGATGCCGAACCAGGCGGTGGCCAGCGGCACCAGCGCGATGGCCGGGATGGGCCGCAGGAAGGAGACCACCGGGGTGACCGCGGCCGACAGCCTCGGCAGGTACCCGGTCGCGAACCCGAGCGCGCCGCCGACCACCGCCCCCAGCGCGAAGCCCTGCCCCGCGCGGGCCAGGCTGGCGGCGAGGTCGGCGGCCAGGGTGCCGTCGCGGGCGCTGCCGGCCAGCGCCGCGGCCGTGTCGGCGGGGGTGGGCAGCAGCCCCGGAGCCACCGCGCCGGACCAGGCGAGCAGCGACCAGAGCGCGAGCACGGCGCCGGCCGCGCCCAGGGCCGGGC
>NZ_JBHWBP010000514.1:0-3945 GCF_042735575.1 Streptomyces sp. NPDC059564
GGGGGGGGCGCCCCCCCGCCCCGGGGGCCCCCGTGCCCGCCCCCCCGCCCCGGGCGCCCCGGCCCGCGTTCGGGCCCGCGCGGGGCCCGTGCGCGGGGTCCGCCGTCGAGTGCCTTTCCAGCGGAGCTGGATCCCGCGCGGCGAATGTGGCCGCACTGCCGCCCGCACGGCGTGCCGCCACGAACGAGCGAGGAAAGTGGGCCTGATGCCAAGCTTCCCGACATCGGACACGGATCTGCGTGTCAGGGCGCAGGAGTTGGCCGCCACAGCCGTCCGGTACGCGGACCGGGCCGACACCGAGCGGGCCCTGTCGCCGACCGTGACCGAGGGGATCGTCGACGCGGGCTTCGCCCGGTACTTCGTACCCGCCCGCTGGGGCGGCCGGGACGGCTCGGCCGCCGGGCTGCTCGAGGGCGTCTCCGCGCTCGCCCAGGGCTGCACCTCCGCGGCGTGGTGCGCCTCGGTCATCGCGGGCGCCGCCCGGATGGGCGCCTACCTCCCCGAGGAGGGGCAGGCGGAGCTGTGGGCCAAGGGCGCGGACACCACCGTGGTGGGCGCCCTCATGCCGCGCGGCAGCGCCACCGAGGTCTCCGGCGGCTGGCGGGTGACCGGCGAGTGGGACTACACCAGCGCCGTCGGGTTCTCCGACTGGGCACTGGTGTGCGCGCTGGTGCCGCAGGACGGGGCGCGGGTGCCGTGGTTCTTCGCCGTGCCCCGTGCGGACTACCGGGTCGCCGACACCTGGACCTCGGTGGGGATGCGCGGCACCGCGAGCAACACCCTGATCGCCGACAACGTCTTCGTGCCGGCCCACCGCGGCTTCACCCGCCAGGACATGATCGAGGGCCACAGCGTCGGCTCCGGAGCCCGCTGCCACACCGCCCCGCTGCGGCTGCTCAGCGGCCTGCTCTTCGGCGCCCCCGCGCTCGGCGCGGCCCGCGCCGCCCTGCACGTGTGGGCCGAGGACTCCCGTACGGGCGTGGAGGAGGAGGACCTCGGGCTGCGCACCGCCGCCGCCCGCGCGGTGATCGCCGTCGACGGCGCCGAGCTGCTGCTGGCGCGGGCCGCCCGGGTCGCGGACGCCCCGGCGGCGACCGCCCTGGAGCTGGTGCGCACGCCGGCCGACTGCGCGTACGCCGTCGAGCAGCTGGTGGAGGTCGTCGAACGGCTGCTCCGCGCGACCGGCAGCTCCGGCCAGCTCGCCGCCCATCCCCTGCAGCGCATCTGGCGCGACGTGCACAGCCTGGCGAGCCACGTGGCGCTGCGCTTCGACCCGGCCGCCGGCGCCTACGGATCGCGGCTGCTGTCCCCCACCGCCGGAATCGGCGCCCCGTAACCCCTGACGACGCAAGCCACGCCGGCACCCCGGCCCACCCAGGAAAGGCAGCTCGTATGAGCGACTCCACCTCCAGCACCCCGCTCGGCGCGGCGCGGCCCTTCGTCTGCGCCGAGCTCTACACGCAGGTGCAGCAGTTCTACGCCCGTCAGATGGGGCTCCTCGACGACGGCTTCCCCGACGCGTGGGCGGACACGTTCACCGAGGACGCCGTCTTCCAGGAGGCGAGCCGGCTCGACGAGCCGCTGCGCGGCCGCGACGTCATCCGGGACTCCTCGCGGGCCCGCAAGAAGCGGCTCGAGGCCGACGGGATCGACTTCCGGCACTGGCTCGGCATGCTCGACGTCCGTCCGGAGCCGGACGGCTCGCTGCGCGCCCGCAGCTACGCGCTGGCCATGCGCGTGCCCCGCGGCGGCGAGCTCGACATCTTCGCCAGCGTCGTCTGCCACGACCACCTGGTCCTCGTCGACGGCACCTGGAAGGTCGCCGAGCGGGACCTCCACCACGACGGCTCCGGCCGCGACCGACGAGGCTGAGGAGCCCACGTGAAATTCGGGATCGTCTTCTTCCCCACCGTCGGCCCCGCCGACAAGCCCGCCCAGCAGTACTTCGACGAGGCGCTGCGGCTCGTCGACCTCGCCGAGGAACTGGGCTTCGACCACGTGAAGATGGTCGAGCACTACTTCTTCCCCTACGGCGGCTACAGCCCGGACCCGGTGACCTTCCTGGCCGCCGCCGCGGGCCGTACGAAGCGGGTGCGGCTCGGCACCAGCGCCACCATCCCGGCCTTCCAGCACCCGGTGAAGCTGGCCGGGAAGCTGGCCATGCTGGACAACATCTCGAACGGCCGGGTCGACGCCGCCTTCGGGCGGGCCTTCCTGCCGGACGAGTTCAAGGCCTTCGGCATCTCCATCGACGAGTCCAAGGACCGGTTCGTCGAGGGCGTCGACGCCATCAAGCGGCTGTGGAGCGAGGAGAACGTCGTCTTCGACGGGCGGTTCCACCGGTTCGGGCCGGTCACCCTGCTGCCCCGGCCCGTGCAGGACCCGCACCCGCCGGTGTTCGTGACGACCGCGCGCAGCGCCGAGTCCTGCGCCGAGGCGGGGCGCGACGGGCACAACCTCCAGACCGTGCCGAACGTGATGTCCACCGAGGAGCTGCAGAGCCGCCTCGCGCTCTACCGGGCCGAATGGGCCGCCTCCGGCCGTACGCCGGGCACCGAGCAGATCCACTTCAGCTACCCCTGCGTGGTCGCCGAGGACGGCGAGGAGGCCCGTGCCAAGGGCCGCCACGACGACGACCGCAACTCGGCGGCGATCCGGGACGCCGTCGCCTCCTGGGGCACCACCCGCTCCGAGGCCTACCCCGGGTACGAGAAGCTGGTGGAGGCCACCAGGACCTCCCACTTCGAGAGCAAGATGGAGCAGCGCAAGCTGCTCATCGGCGCCCCCGAGCAGGTGCGCGCCCAGCTGGAGGAGATCTCCGAGTGGTTCGGTGACGACATCACCATCAGCCTCGGCGTGCACTCGGGCCACCTGTCCTTCGAGGACGCGGCCACCACGATGCGGCTGATGGCCGAGCGGGTCATCCCGAAGCTGGGGGCGGGCGCATGAGCCAGGAGGAGACGCGCGTCGTCACCGTGATCGGCGCGGGCACCATCGGGCTGGGCTGGATCGCCCTGTTCCTGGGCTACGGGCTGACCGTACGGGTCAACAGCCGGCGCGAGGACGCGCCGCGCATCGTCGCAGAGGGCCTGGCGCTGTTCGCCCCGTACCTGCCCGAGGGCTGCGGCGATCCGGCGGGCTTCGCCGAGCGGCTGAGCTTCGAGCCGGACCTGGAACGGGCGGTGGCGGACGCCGGCGTCATCGTCGAGAACGCGCCGGAGAACCTGGAGCTCAAGCAGGAGCTGTACGAGCGGATCGGCAAGGCCGCCCCCGCCTCGGCGCTGCTGCTGTCGTCCACCTCCACCCTGAGCCCGGACGACATGGGCGCCCGGATGGCCGACTCCAGCCGGCTGGTCGTGGGCCACCCCTTCAACCCGCCGCACGTGGTGCCGCTGGTGGAGGTCGTGGCCGGCGAGCGGACGTCCGAGGCGGCCGTGGAGGAGGCCGTGCTGTTCTTCGAGTCGGTCGGCCGGGTGCCGGTGGTCCTGCACAAGCCGATCCTGGCGTTCGCCGCGAACCGCCTCCAGTCGGCGCTGCTGCGCGAGTCCGTGCACCTGGTGCGCGAGGGCGTCGTCACGCTGGAGGAGCTCGACCGGGTGGTCACGCACTCCATCGGGCTGCGCTGGGCGACCGTCGGCCCGTTCCTCGCCTTCCACCTGGGCGGCGGGCAGGGCGGCCTGCGCAAGTGGCTGGGCACGCTCGGCTCCGGTCTGGAGCGCGGCTGGGAGCAGCTCGGCCGTCCCCCGATGGACGACGAGACGATCCGCTCGCTCATCGAGCAGGCGGAGGCGGCGTACGGCTCGAAGACGTACGAGGAGCACGTGAAGGAACGGGACGCCAAGCAGACGGCGATCCTGCGCTCGCTCTGCGAGGTCAACAGCCGGGCCTGAGGCCCGCGCACGCACGGACAGGAGTCCCGGTACGGCCCGCGGGCCGTACCGGGAC
>NZ_JBHWBP010000515.1:0-3924 GCF_042735575.1 Streptomyces sp. NPDC059564
GCGCCCGTGTCGGCGTAGATCAGGCCCTTGATGACGAGCAGGCTGCGGACCACGGCGTCCCGGTGGGCGCCGTCGTAGGTACAGCGTCCCGCCCAGGCGCGCCAGTAGGCGATGGTCTCCGCCAGGCGGTCGTCGAGCTCTCCGGAGGAAGGCGGCTGCCGGAAGGGTTGTGACGCCCGCAGGTGAACGAGGGCGGCGACGCGCTCGGTGCCGGCCGTGACGACGGCCCGGGAAACGTGGCCCGGGCACCCGGCCGTGCCCTCCGCCACCGGTTCGAGGACGCCGAGGTCGGTGTGGAGGTAGAGGGCCTCGTCGCCGCCGGACGCCCGCAGGACACCGGCGTCGGTGAGGGAGAAGGCCGCCGGTGACCGTCCGAAGTCGAACGTGGGGAAGAACTCGACGGTCATCTCGACCGCACCGGACCGGCCGCGGACGTGGCGCTGGAGCAGGTGCCCCGGCTCCCGCCGCGCCGGGCGCCCGGGGTGCTCGGGGTCCGGGTGGACCGGCAGGCAGTCGGTGACGGTGACGACCCCGTCCGCCGTCCGGAAGGTGGTCTCCAGGACGTTGGTGTCCGGCAGGTAGCGCCGGTCGGCCGTGTACGGGGCGGTCGGCGCGATCCGGAAGTAGCCGCCCTTCCCCCGGTCGAGGACGCGCGCGAAGACGGGCGCCGCGTCGAACCGGTGGAAGCACGCCCACTCCACCGAGGCATCGCGTCCGACCAGTGCGAGCGAGTGACCGTCGCTGAGGAAGGCGTAGTCGGAGATGGCCGGGAACTCGTCAGCATTCATGGGTGGATCGCTCACCTCTGTACGGACCCGGAAGGGCCCGCCGGCAACAAGTCCCCCGGGATCCTCAGACTACGCCCGTGGCCAGTGGTCGCAATCTGTCGCCTCCGGGCCTCGGTACGCGGTCTGACCTGCGCCACAGCAGTTCCGACACGGGCGCGGGGGGCGGGA
Organism: Streptomyces sp. NPDC059564; assembly: GCF_042735575.1. Lineage (NCBI taxonomy): Bacteria > Bacillati > Actinomycetota > Actinomycetes > Kitasatosporales > Streptomycetaceae > Streptomyces > Streptomyces sp. NPDC059564. The sequence continues at coordinate 957 of NZ_JBHWBP010000515.1, forward strand.
GACCGGTCCCGCCGGCGTGCCCGCCGTCCAGTGCACCAGGTGCCGGGGACGCATAGACTGCTCCATGTGCGTCCGCAAGACACCGCGGGGCACGCCCCGCCCCCGGCGCCGCAAGGCGAGCCACGGCCCTCCACGGGCTGGGTGGCCGGCCGCTGGCCGCCGGTCGCTCCCGGAACACCCGGCGGCGACGCGCTGGCGGGCATCTTCCTCAGGTTCGACCAGCAGGCCCAGGCGTTGCGCAGCGTTCTGCGGTTCTGTCTGATCGCGGTGATGGTGCTGGTGGTCCTGACGGCGACGCCCTCGAGGCAGTGGCCGCCGCAGCTGGCGCTCATCGGTGCCTACGCCTGCGTGTCGCTGGCCGCGTGGTGGTTGCTCGTGCGGCGCCCCCGGCCGGTCCACCGCATACAGCGCCTCGACCCCATGGCGGTCGTGGACGTCGTCGTCGTCTGCGCCCTGCAGTTCCTGTCCGCGGGCGGATACGCCCCGCTGGGGCTGCTGGCGTTCCTGCCGTTCTTCACCGCGACGCAGACCGGACGCCGGGCGGCACTGCTGTCGGTGTCGGCGATCGCCGTCGGCGCGGTCTCGGTGGTGTCGGACCCGGTGTTCCGGGCGCAGATGCCGCCCGGGATCCTCACGGCGGTGACGGCGATGCTGGCGCTGCTGTGCGTGGTCTCGTACACCATCTCCCGTGGCCAGGAACGGCGGCTGGCGAGCGTCGCACAGCTGACCATCGGCCGGTCGGTGCTCCTCAACGATGTGATCACTGCGGAAGAGCGGGAGCGCCGGGCCGTCTCCGAAGCGATACACGACGGCCCTCTGCAGACTCTGCTCGCCGCCCGGCAGGACCTCCAGCAGGCCCTCAAGAGGCCCTCCGACATCGCGTCGGTGCGGCGGGCTCACGGACTGCTCGGAGATGTCTCGACGGAGCTCCGGGAGGCGAGCGTCGCCCTCCATCCGTCGGTCTTCGAACAGGCCGGCCTCGCGGCGGCCCTGAGGTCCCTGGCCGCTTCGTGTTCCGAACGGATCGGCGCTCCGGTGGAGTGCACCACCGACTACCCCCGGCGTCTGGCCGACGACGTCGTCGTGTTCGCCGTCGCCCGGGAACTGCTCAACAACGTCGCCCGGCACGCGCGCGCGAGCTCCGTCGTGCTGGACCTGCGCGATGACGGGAACGAGATCACGCTGGAGGTGGGTGACGACGGTGTCGGTGTGGACCCGGCCGCTCTCAGACACCGCCTGGCCGAAGGCCACATCGGACTCGCCTCCCACCGGGCGCGCGTGGAGTCGCTGGGCGGAAGCATGGAGTTCCCGCCGGTGGCACGCGGCACCCGGGTACGCGTCCGGTTGCCGGCCCGCGTGGACGCGTCAGGGCCTACCCGTGAGGCAGAGCACGGAGCGTGACCGCATCCACGCGGACCGCACACCTTGGGTGATGTATCGGTTGCACGCGTGCGGTGTCCGACGCGTGCCGGCCGTCCGGTGTAGTGCGAGGGGCGACCCGCGTGTCCTCCGATCGGACGCCGTGTGCTCCTCTCCCCGCTGGGGCGAACGGGCGACGGACGCGTGGCCGCCGTCTTCCTAGCGTGGTGACGGCGCCCAAGCGCGCCCCCACACGGCAAACCGAGAGAAGGTCTCCCGCAATGACACGCGCCCGCGACTCCAAGACCGTGCACAACCGCTGGACCATGTCGGCCACGAAGAAGGTCGAGTACGAGATCGTCGTGACGGACGACGTCTTCGACCCCGCCAACCCCGAGCTGGGCCTGGTGCCCGGCGCGGAGCGGTGCGACGGCACCCGCCTGGTGGTGCTGGACGAGACGGTCGACGGGATCTTCGGGCACCGTGTGCGCAGCTACTTCGCGGAGAACGACGTCCAGGTGGAGTACCTCACGCTGCGCGGCGGTGACCAGCACAAGAGCATCGACCAGATGCTGCGGGTCGCCACCCGGCTCTCGGAGATCGGTACCGCCCGGGTGGGCACTCCGCCCGTCGCGATCGGCGGCGGCGTGCTCCAGGACGTCGTGGGCATGGCGGCGAGCCTCTACCGCCGCGGCATTCCGTACGTCCGGGTGCCCACCACACTGCTCGGGCAGATCGACGGCTCGGTGTCGGCGAAGACGGGCGTGAACTACGAGGGGTGCCGCAACCGCCTCGGCACGTTCGCCCCGCCCCCGCGGACCATCATCGACCGCGGTCTGATCGCCACCCTGCCCGAGCGCCAGGTCCGCAGCGGTCTGGGTGAGGCACTGAAGATGGCGCTCATCAAGGACGCACGTCTCTTCGAGGTCCTGGAGGAGCACGGCCCCCGGCTCGTCGCCGACCGGCTGCAGGACAGCGGTGCCGGGCCGGACGACCCGAAGCCGGGGCTGGAGGTGGTCCGCCGCGCGATCACGGGCATGGCGGAGGAACTGCAGCGGAACCTGTGGGAGGCGGACCTGAAGCGGATCGTGGACTACGGTCACACGTTCTCCCCCATCGTGGAGATGCGCGCCCTGCCGGAACTGCACCACGGCGAAGCGGTGGCGATGGACTGTGTGTTCAGCGCGGTCCTCGCCGCCGACCGGGGCATGCTGAGCCGCGAGCAGCTGACCCGGATCATCGACACGACCCGCAGGATCGGGCTGGCGGTCTCCCATCCGATGTTCGCCGACGCGGACGTGATGAAGGAGGCGCTCGCCGACACGATGCGGCACCGCGACAACCACCAGTACATCACCCTGCTCACGGACATCGGCAGCACGACGTTCGTCGACGACGAGGACCTGACCGGCATCACCGGCGACGAAATCGACCGGGCGGCCCGGTTCATGGGCGAACTGCTGCGCGACCCGGCCAGTCGGCACCCGGGCCGGGCGCGGACTCCGCTGACGGTCGCCTGACGGCCGGCACGCCGGTCACACGTCAGTCGAACACGCCGAAGGAGGACGTCGATGGACCGCACGAACGCATACGCATGGACGGGCAGGAA
>NZ_JBHWBP010000516.1:0-3917 GCF_042735575.1 Streptomyces sp. NPDC059564
GGTGCTCGGCGCCGTCCGCGCCGAGACCGGCGTCACCGGGCTGTACGCGGTCCGCCTCGGCGACGGCTTCAACGCCGGCGCCGACCGGGCCGTCATGCCGCCCAATGCCGTCCGCAACCTCACCGAGGCCGTCAAGACCGGTACCCCGGTGGACGCGAACACCCAGCTCAACAACTTCGTCGACCAGGCCCTCCCGCAGATGAAGGGCCACGCCCCCGCCTCCTGGGGCGGCTCCGCCGCGGACGAGGCCTTCCCCTCCGGCGCCCTGATCGGGCTCGGCGTGGTCGCGTTGGTGGGCGGCGGCGGTGCGTACGCGCTGGTCAGGCGCAACCGCAAGCAGAAGGAAGAGGCCCGGCGCGAGGCCATCGCCCGCCTCGCCGTGGTCGTGGACGAGGACATCACCGCCTTCGGCGAGGAACTCGACCGCCTCGACTTCCACCCCGGCGAGCCCGGCGCCGACGACGCGATGCGCAAGGACTACGAGCAGGGGCTCGACTCCTACGAGAAGGCCAAGCAGATCATGGCCTCGGTGCAGCGCCCCGAAGAGGTGCAGGGCGTGACCCAGGCGCTGGAGGACGGCCGCTACGCGCTGGCCTGTCTGGACGCGCGCCGCCAGGGCCGTCCGGTGCCCGAGCGCCGGTCGCCCTGCTTCTTCGACCCCCGGCACGGGCCGAGCACCGAGGACGCCACCTGGGCACCGGCCGGCGGGGCCGCCCGTACCGTGCCGGTCTGCACGGCGGACGCCGTACGGCTGCGCGACGGCCTGGACCCCGCGGTCCGCACCGTCGACACCCAGCACGGACCCCGCCCGTACTACGACGCCGGCCCGGCGTACGGTCCCTGGGCCGGCGGCTACTTCGGCGGCGGCATCCTGCCCGGCCTGCTGGTGGGCACGATGCTCGGTTCGATGATGTCCAGCCCGGCCTACGCCGCCGACTTCGGCGGCGGGACGGGCGGCGGTTTCGAGGGCGGAGACGTCTCCGGAGCCGACTTCAACCCGTCCGACTTCGGCGGCGGGGACTTCGGCGGCGGTGGCGGCTTCGACGGTGGCGGCGGCTTCGACGGCGGGGGCGGCTGGTAGCCGCCCCCGGGCCCCGCGCCGCCGGAGGCGTCAGGCCTGCTTGATGGCCGAGATGTCGAAGGTCAGCTTCACCTTGTCGCTGACCATCACACCGCCGGTCTCCAGGGCCGCGTTCCAGGTCAGACCCCAGTCCGAGCGCAGGATCTCGGCGGAGCCCTCGAAGCCGACGCGCTCGTTGCCGTAGACGTCGGTCGCGCTGCCCGCGAACTCCAGGTCGATGGAGAGCGGACGCTTCACGTCCTTGATCGTCAGCTCGCCGGTGATGCGGTACTTGTCGCCGCCGAGCTGGGCCGCCGCGGTGGAGCGGAAGCTCATCAGGGGGAAGGCCTCGGCGTCGAAGAAGTCCCCGCTGCGCAGGTGGCCGTCGCGGTCGGCGATGCCGGTGCTGACCGAGGCGATCTTGACGTCGATGCGGGCCGTGGACCGGGACGGGTCGGCGCCGTCGAGGTGCAGGCTGCCCTCGTGGTCGGTGAAGCTGCCGCGGACGTTGGTGACCATGGCGTGGCGCACGGTGAAGCCGATGCTGCTGTGGCCGGGGTCGATGGTGTAGTCACCGGTGAGCGCGGCGAGGGCCGGGTCCACTTCGAGCGTGGTGACGGCTGCGGCGGGGGTGGTCTGGCTGCGGCGGGTGAAGAGACCCATGGCTTCCTCCTCGGGAGATCCTGCTGGGGGGTGGCTTTGTTGAACTTTCAACGAGAATGACGCTAGACCCATTCCGTTCAAATTTCAACTTCCCGGACTCTTGTCGCACCGTTTTGTGGAACCTCCACAAAGGCCCACCGTCCCGACTGGGGGAGTCCATACATCCCCCGGAGGTTCTGTCCGGCCCGCACAGCGGATGGGGTCCGAGACTGTGTAGAACCAACGGAGGGTTTTCATGGCCGCGCTTCGTAAGGTCGGTACATGACCGTTGTGGACCAGACTCCGAGCGAGCCGACGGACGCCCGCGGGCGCGTGGCCGAGCTGCACTCCCTCCGTGAGGAGGCGCAGCGCGGCCCCAGCGACCGGGCGACCGAAGCGCAGCACGCCAAGGGCAAGCTGACCGCGCGCGAGCGCATCGCGCTCCTGCTCGACGAGGGTTCCTTCAAGGAGGTCGAACAGCTCCGCCGGCACCGCGCCACCGGATTCGGCCTGGAGGCGAAGAAGCCCTACACCGACGGTGTCATCACCGGCTGGGGCACCGTCGAGGGCCGCACGGTCTTCGTCTACGCGCACGACTTCCGCATCTTCGGCGGCGCGCTGGGCGAGGCCCACGCCACGAAGATCCACAAGATCATGGACATGGCCATCGCGGCCGGTGCCCCGCTGGTCTCCCTCAACGACGGCGCGGGCGCCCGCATCCAGGAGGGCGTCTCCGCCCTCGCCGGCTACGGCGGCATCTTCCAGCGCAACACCAAGGCGTCCGGCGTCATCCCGCAGATCTCGGTCATGCTGGGCCCCTGCGCCGGCGGCGCCGCGTACTCCCCGGCCCTCACGGACTTCGTCTTCATGGTCCGCGACACCTCGCAGATGTTCATCACCGGCCCGGACGTGGTCCGCGCGGTGACCGGCGAGGAGATCACCCAGAACGGCCTCGGCGGCGCGGACGTGCACGCCGAGACCTCGGGCGTCGCGCACTTCGCGTACGACGACGAGGAGACCTGCATCTCCGAGGTCCGCTACCTCATCACGATGCTCCCCTCGAACAACCGCGAGAACCCGCCGGTCCACGAGACCGACGACCCCAAGGACCGGCGCTCCGACGTCCTGCTGGACCTGGTCCCGGCCGACGGCAACCGTCCGTACGACATGCTCAAGGTCATCGAGGAACTCGTCGACGACGGCGACGTCCTGGAGATCCACGAGCGCTGGGCCCGCAACATCATCTGCGCCCTCGCGCGGATGGACGGCCAGGTCGTCGGCATCGTCGCCAACCAGCCCGGGCACCTCGCCGGTGTCCTGGACATCCACGCCTCCGAGAAGGCGGCGCGCTTCGTCCAGCTCTGCGACGCCTTCAACATCCCGATCATCACCCTCCTGGACGTCCCCGGCTTCCTGCCGGGCGTCGACCAGGAGCACGGCGGCATCATCCGCCACGGCGCCAAGCTGCTGTACGCGTACTGCAACGCCACCGTCCCGCGGATCTCCCTGATCCTGCGCAAGGCCTACGGCGGCGCGTACATCGTCATGGACTCCCAGTCCATCGGCGCCGACCTCACCTACGCCTGGCCGACCAACGAGATCGCCGTCATGGGCGCAGAGGGCGCGGCCAACGTCATCTTCCGCAAGCAGATCGCGGACGCCGAAGACCCCGAGGCGATGCGCGCCCGGATGGTCAAGGAATACAAGGCCGAGCTGATGCACCCGTACTACGCGGCCGAGCGCGGTCTCGTGGACGACGTCATCGACCCCGCCGAGACGCGCGAGGTGCTCGTGAGCGCCCTCGCGATGCTCCGCACGAAGCACGCCGATCTGCCGTCCCGCAAGCACGGCAACCCGCCGCAGTAACGAGCGAAGGAGACCTGCCACCGATGAGCATCGCCACGGACACCCTGCTGAAGGTCGAGAAGGGCAACGCCGAGCCCGAGGAGCTGGCCGCGATCACCGCGATCCTGCTCGCCCGCGCGGCCGCCACCCCCGAAGAGGCCGTCACCACCCGCCGCTCCCAGGCCGGCTGGCGCCGCCTGGAGCGCAGCCGCGGCTTCCAGGCCCCGCACAGCTGGCAGGGCTGACCGCCCGCGCCACGGCTCCGTCCGACGGCCGCCCGTCCACACCCGAACCCGGGTGCGGTGGGCGGCCGTCGGCGTTCGCCGCCCGGACGGGGGCACGGCAGTGGGGGGGGGACCGCCCGGGCGGG
>NZ_JBHWBP010000517.1:0-3912 GCF_042735575.1 Streptomyces sp. NPDC059564
GGGAACGCCCCGCCCGGCCCGTCCGCGCATCCGGTGCCGGTGCTCGCGGCTACTTGACGGCCTTGAGCGCGTCGACCACGCCCGCGCCGTAGTAGCCGGTCTGGCCCCACTTGGCCTTGCAGGTGGCGGCGTCGATCAGGTTGCCGGTGCCGTCGTAGATCTTGTCGGGGCAGGCCGTCTTCGTGGCCTGGCCCTTGAGCATCGCCTGGACCTGCGAGGGCGTGGCCCACGGGTGCGCGCTCTTGATCAGGGCCGCGACGCCCGCGACGTGCGGGGTGGCCATCGAGGTGCCCTGCTTGTAGCCGTAGCCGCCGCCCGGGAGGGTGGACAGCACCCGGCCGTTGGCATCGGGCGTGGCCGGGACCTGCCACTTGTCGCCGCCGGGGGCGGCGACGTCGACCACGCCGAGGCCGTAGCTGGAGTAGTACGAGCGGAAGCCCTTGTCGCCGGTCGCGCTGACGGTGACCACGCCGGGCAGCTGCGCCGGCAGGTCCAGGCAGACCTTCGGGTCGATGGTGCGCGGGACGGGGGTGGCGTCGTCCGGGCTGGTCGGGTCGACGAGCGAGTCGGCGGCCAGGTCGTAGTCCTCGTTGCCCGCGGCGGCCACGTTGAGGACGCCCTTGCGCTCGGCGTACTTGGTCGCCCGGGCGAGGGACTCCACCAGCGCCTTCTGGTCGTCGTCCGTCTTGCAGTTGAACATCCACGGGTCGACGTAGTAGCTGTTGTTCGTCACCTCGATCCCCTTCTCGGCGGCGAACATGAAGCCGCAGACGACCGCCTCGGTGAAGAACAGGCTGGTCCCGGGCTCGCTCACCTTGATGCCGGCGACCTTCACACCGGGCGCGACACCGCTGACCCCGATGCCGTTGCGCGGGGCGGCGATGGTGCCCGCCACGTGCGTGCCGTGGTCACTTCCGTCGGCGTACGGGCGCCAGGCGCCCTCGGTGGTGTCGGCGACACCGCCCACGCAGTTGGCCGACTGGCCCTTGGAGAAGTTCGCGGCGAGATCGGGGTGGGTGTCGTCGACACCCGTGTCGATGACGCCCACGGTGACGTCCGGGCTGCCATCGTTGATCTTGTGAGCCTGGTCGGCCTTGATCGCCCGCAGGTCCCACTGGTTGGACTCCAGGGGCTCCTGCCCCGGCTCGGCCTGCGCCGCCGCCTTGGCCGCGTCCGCCGCGCTCAGCTTCTGGGTCGTGCCCTCCTCGGTGGTCTGCACCGTCTGGAGGGGGGCCGTCCGAGTGGCTCCGACCGACACGAAGAGGCTGCGCTGGGCCCGCAGCACCTTGGCGAAGTCCGGGTTCTGGGAGTGTGCGACGACGACGCCGATCTGTTCATAGGACGTCACCACCGTTCCACCGGCCTGCTCGATGGCCTTCTTGGCCTGCTTGACCGTTCCGTACGCGGTCAGGTTCGCCACGTACGACAGCTTCGGGCCCACGGTGGGGGCCTTCGCGGCCGCCGCCGGGCCCGCCGTGTTGCCGACCGGCGCGGCCGAGGCCGCCACCGAGGGCAGGAAGGCGAGTGAGGCCGTGAGCGCCAGGCCGACCGGAACGGCGAGGGCTCGCCGGCGGCCGTGTCCCAGATGAGCCATGGGTTCTCCACATCATCCGTGAAAAAGCCGTCCGCACGCGGTCGCGTCGGACGGGTTCATGACACGCGAACCTAGCGCTGACGTTCCCTTCTGCGCCATCAGTTCGAGAAATCAGTTTCCGAAGAATCATCTGAAGAATCAGCGGGTGTTGAACCGTCCCGACACGCCGGCCGTGCCGTTGACAGGGGGGATCAGCACCACCGTCCCCCCACACGGAGGTTGTTTTGTCCGTCGTCCCCACCGCACCCGCGTCACAAGGAGAACCCCCCGTGACCACCGAAGCAGCGCCGCCGCAGGGCGGCGCGGGACCGGCCCCGGCCCACCATCCCGCGGCAGAAGAGTTCACGCGCGTCCAGCAGAGCCCCGAGTTCGCCGAACTGCGCAGCTCCTACCGGTCCTTCGCCTTCCCGCTCACCGTGGCCTTCATCGCCTGGTACCTCCTCTACGTGCTGCTGTCCAGCTACGCGGGCGGCTTCATGGGGACCAAGCTCTTCGGCAACATCAACGTCGCCCTCGTCCTCGGACTCGCCCAGTTCGCGACGACCTTCCTGATCGCCTGGCTGTACTCGCGGCACGCCGCCTCGAAGCTCGACCCCAAGGCCCGGGCCATCAAGCAGGAGATGGAGGCCGGAGCGTGAGCGCGATCCCGCAGCTGACCGTCGCCGCCGGGGCGACCGAGCACCGGCCGCTGATCATCACCCTGTTCGGCCTGTTCGTCGTCGCCACCCTCGTCATCACCATCTGGGCCGGCCGTCAGACCAAGGACGCCTCCGACTTCTACGCGGGCGGCCGCCAGTTCACCGGCTTCCAGAACGGCCTCGCCATCTCCGGCGACTACATGTCCGCCGCGTCCTTCCTCGGCATCGCCGGAGCCATCGCCCTCTTCGGCTACGACGGCTTCCTCTACTCCATCGGCTTCCTCGTCGCCTGGCTGGTGGCCCTGCTGCTCGTCGCCGAGCCGCTGCGCAACTCCGGCCGCTACACGATGGGCGACGTCCTCGCGTACCGGATGCGCCAGCGCCCCGTCCGCACGGCCGCCGGCACCTCCACCATCGTGGTCTCGATCTTCTACCTGCTCGCCCAGATGGCCGGGGCCGGCGTGCTCGTCTCGCTGCTCCTGGGCATCACCAGCGACGGCGGCAAGGTCGCGGTCGTCGCCCTGGTCGGCGTACTGATGATCGTCTACGTGACCATCGGCGGGATGAAGGGCACCACCTGGGTCCAGATGATCAAGGCGGTGCTGCTCATCGCGGGCGCCCTGCTGATCACCTTCCTGGTGCTGCTGAAGTTCAACTTCAACATCTCCGCGCTGCTCGGCCAGGCCGCCGAGAACAGCGGCCAGGGCTCCAAGTTCCTGGAGCCGGGACTCAAATACGGCAAGGACGGCCTCACCAAGCTGGACTTCATCTCCCTCGGCCTCGCCCTGGTCCTCGGCACCGCCGGCCTGCCGCACATCCTGATCCGCTTCTACACGGTCCCCACGGCCAAGGCCGCCCGCAAGTCCGTGAACTGGGCCATCGGCATCATCGGCGTCTTCTACCTGATGACCATCGCCCTCGGCTTCGGCGCCGCGGCCCTCCTCAAGCGGGCCGACATCCTCGCCTCCAACAAGGCGGGCAACACCGCGGCCCCGCTGCTCGCCCAGGAGATCGGCGGCGGCGCGGGCTCCACCGGCGGCGCGGTCCTGCTCGCGGTCATCTCCGCCGTCGCCTTCGCCACCATCCTCGCGGTGGTCGCCGGCCTCACCCTGGCCTCCTCCTCGTCCTTCGCGCACGACCTCTACGTGAACGTCATCCGCAAGGGCAAGGCCACCGAGAAGGAGGAGATGCGGGCCGCCCGCTGGTCCACCGTGGTCATCGGCGCCGTCGCCATCGGCCTCGGGGCCCTCGCCCGCGACCTGAACGTCGCCGGCCTGGTCGCGCTCGCCTTCGCGGTCGCCGCCTCCGCCAACCTGCCGACCATCCTCTACAGCCTCTTCTGGAAGCGCTTCACCACCCGGGGCGCGCTGTGGTCGATCTACGGCGGCCTGATCTCGGCGGTCGGCCTGGTGCTGTTCTCACCGGTGGTGTCCGGCAAGCCCACCTCGATGTTCAAGGACGCCGACTTCTACTGGTTCCCCCTGGAGAACCCCGGGATCATCTCCATCCCCCTCGGCTTCCTGCTGGGCTGGCTGGGAACCGTCCTGTCCAAGGAGAAGGCCGACCCGCAGAAGTTCGCCGAGCTGGAGGTGCGTTCCCTCACCGGAACAGGCGCTCACTGAGATCGTCCGAACACCCAGCGTGGCCGCGTCGTACTTCCCGACGACGCGGCCACGCCGC
>NZ_JBHWBP010000518.1:0-3905 GCF_042735575.1 Streptomyces sp. NPDC059564
GTGCCGCTCCAGCAGATGCCCCGGTGGTTCGGAGGCGTCCCCGAGGCGGGACCCGAGCGCAAGCGTGTGCAGCGCCATCTCCGCCACGGCCTCGCAGACGATGGCGTTCTCCAGCGCGGCCTTCGCGGTGGCGCCCCAGGTGAAGGGGCCGTGGCGTGAGACGAGCGCTCCGGGGACCTCCTCGGCCCGATGGGGGTCGCCGTCGAGCCGGGCGACGATCACCTGTCCGGTGTTGTACTCGTAGTCCTGCGCGCACTGCTCGGCGGTGAGGTCCGCCGTCACGGGGACGGGGCCGTTGAAGGTGTCGGCGTGTGTCGTGCCGAGCACGGGGATCGGGCGGCGGGCCTGGGCGAAGGCGACTGCGTGCGTCGAGTGCGTGTGGGTGACGCCGCCGATGGAGGGGAACGCCCGGTAGAGGCACCGATGGGTTTCGGTGTCGGTGGAAGGCCTGAGGTGCCCGTCGACGACCTGCCCGTCCTCCAGTGCCACCACGACCAGGTCCTCCTCGGTGAGGTCGGCGTACGAGACCCCGGAGGGCTTGATGACGAAGACGCCGGCGTCCCGGTCCACTCCGCTGACGTTTCCCCAGGTGAGGGCGGCCAGGCCGGCCTCCGGGATGCGCAGGTTGGCCGCGAGGACCTCGCGACGGAGGTCCTTGAGGAGGGTCTCGCTCACTACGCTCTCACCGTCTCTCCGACATGCGCGGCGGTTTCCCGGGACCGGAGTCCGGTAGGCCCCGCGATCGCGCATGAGTGGGCTGGACTGATCGGGGGGCGCGCCAGGCATCGCGGCTGCACGGCCGCAGCCATCCCCGTCAGATTGTGAACGCTAACAAGCGTAGATCTCAAGATGCACGAGAAGGTTCCTGCCCACAACGCGCGGTCATCGCTGCATAATGTGAACGCCAACATCGATGCCCGTCGACAATCTCCCGATCGGTCCGAGATGCGTGCGGGCCGCGGCTGGTTCGGTACCTTGAGAAAGGCCGCTCGAGGAGGAGAGGGAGAGCGTTGACCCAGCCACCAGACGTCTCGCGAGCGCCCACGATGACGGACGTCGCGCGCGTCGCCGGCGTGTCCCACCAGACCGTCTCACGGGTACTCAGCGACCACCCGAACGTCAGCGCCAAGACCCGCGCCGCCGTGACACAGGTCATCGAGCAGCTGGGGTACCGCCGCAACTCGGCAGCCCGGGCCCTGGCCACTCGGCGGACCCACACGCTGGGCGTCATCGCGGTGAACACCACTCTGCACGGGCCCGCCAGCACCGTGGCAGGAGTTCAAGAGGCGGCTCGGGAACGCGGCTATCTGACGTCCGCCGTCACACTCCGGACCGCCACGCGGACAGCCCTCGCCGAAGCCATGCAGCACCTCGCCGGGTGGGGCGTGGAGGGGATCGTCGCCGTCACTCCCCAACGCGACGCGGTGAGGGCCCTGGCGGCAGTGGAAGCACCGTGCCCCGTGGTCACCGTGGAAGGCGGCCACACCCTGGACCTGCCGGGGGTGTCGCTGGACCAGAACCTCGGCGCTCGCATGATCACCGAACACCTTCTCGCGTCGGGCCACGCCACCGTGTGGCACGTCGCAGGCCCTCCCGACTGGCTCGAGAGCGAGGCTCGCACCCAGGGGTGGGAGGACGCGCTGCGCGAGGCCGGCGCCGAGGTGCCGCCCCTGCTGCGCGGCGACTGGAGTCCGCTGTCGGGATACCACGCCGGCCAGCAGCTCGCGGGGCGGGTCCGGGCGGCACGAGGGCGCGGAGCGGGCCTCACCGCGGTGTTCGTCGCCAACGACCAGATGGCCCTCGGTGTGCTGAGGGCCTTGCGGGAGGCCGGCCTGCGCACGCCGGAGGACGTGGCCGTCGCCGGCTTCGACGACATCCCCGAGGCGGAGTTCTTCCCGCCCCCGCTGACGACGATCCGTCAGGACTTCGCATCGATCGGCCGCGACAGCATCGGGCTGCTCCTGGACCACATCGAGGGCCGGACCGACGAGTCGACGCGCCTGGTGGTGGCGCCCGAGCTCATCGTGCGCGCCAGCACGGCCCGCAGGAGCTCTCCCCTCGGGGGATGACCCCCCTCCGCCCGGGGATGGCCCCGGGTTACGCCTTCGACGACGGACGGCCGCGCGTGTACACCTCCGCGCGGCCCGGCCGGGGGAAGCCGAACCGCCACCTTTCAGAGGAGCCGGGAGTCAGTCAGACCGCTGACGGCGCATACGGCGATCTCGGTGGAGCCCACCGGAAGACCCGTCAAGCATGCGGAGGCCTCATTGTCCCCAACGCGTACACGTTGCGGCCGAAACCCGCGTGGTGCAGTACGACGAAGGCGATCACCAGCACGGCCAGGGCGATGACCACCGGGATCGATACGAACAGTCTCCCTGGTCCGTACAGCCGGGTCTGCACGAGTCCCGCCGGGGTGGGATCGCTGATCGCATCAGCGCCCCGCTCGCGGCGAGCTCACATGCGATCCGCACGGAACCCCTTGCCTATCGACATTGTTAGCGCTCACACTACGGAGCACCACCCGCCTGCCGGGCCGACCGCTGCCCCACGGCTCCTTCGAAAGGCACTCTGTTGACGTCACCCCATGTCCTCGCGCCCACCCCGCGTTCCGAGGAATCGGAGCAGTACACGGTCGGCGTCGACTTCGGCACGCTGTCGGGCCGCGCCGTGGTGGTACGGGTACGCGACGGTCAGGAGCTGGCCTCGGCCGTCCACGCCTACCAGCACGGCGTCATCGACCGGCACCTGCCGCACGGCGGTGCGCAACTGCCTCCGGACTGGGCCCTGCAACACCCCCAGGACTGGCGGGACGTACTGCGTCACGCCGTCCCGGAAGCCGTGGCGGCGGCCGGAGTCGATCCCGCCGCGGTGATCGGCATCGCCACCGACTTCACCGCGTGCACCGTCCTGCCCACGCTCGCCGACGGGACCCCCCTCGCCGAGACGGAGCTCGCCGCACGGCCGCACGCGTGGCCCAAACTGTGGAAGCACCACGCGGCCCAGTCGCATGCCGACCGCATCAACGCACTCGCCCACGCCCGCGGGGAGAAGTGGATCGCCCGCTACGGCGGCCGGATCTCCTCCGAGTGGCAGTTCGCGAAGGCCCTCCAGGTCTTGGAGGAGGATCCGCTCGTCTACGAAACCTGCGCGCGGTGGATCGAGGCCGCCGACTGGATCGTGTGGCAGCTCACCGGAGCCGAGTCCCGCAACGCCTGCACGGCCGGGTACAAGGGCATCCACCAGGACGGCGCCTACCCGAGCGAGGAGTACCTGGCCGCGCTGAACCCCCGGTTCGCCGACTTCGCACGCACCCGCCTCGCATTCCCCCTCTCCGCACTGGGCTCACGCGTGGGCTCGCTCAGCACCGAGGCAGCGGCGTGGACGGGGTTGCGCCCCGGCATCGCCGTAGCCGCGGGCAACGTCGACGCCCACGTCACCGCAGCGGCGGCCCAGGCCGTCGAGGACGGTCAACTGCTCGCCATCATGGGCACTTCCACCTGCCACGTCGTGAACGCCCCCGTCCTCGCCGACGTCCCCGGCATCTGCGGTGTCGTCAACGGCGGGATCGTCGAGGGAACCTACGGCTACGAGGCCGGCCAGAGCGCGGTCGGCGACATCTTCGCCTGGGTACTGGACCAAGGCGTCCCGTCGGACTACCTCGCCGAGGCCGCCGATCGCGGCGAGGACCTGCACACGCTGCTGACCCGGAAAGCCGCCCGGCAGCCGGTCGGCGGCCACGGACTGGTCGCCCTCGACTGGCTGAACGGCAACCGTTCGGTCCTCGTCGACCACCACCTGTCCGGAGTCATCGTGGGTCTCACCCTCGCGACCCGCCCCGAGGACGTCTACCGCGCGCTGCTCGAAGCCACCGCGTTCGGCACCCGCGTCATCGTGGAGGCCCT
>NZ_JBHWBP010000519.1:0-3888 GCF_042735575.1 Streptomyces sp. NPDC059564
CGGTGCGCGGGCGGGCCGGGGTGGCCGGGGCTAGGGAGCCGGGGCCGCCGTCGGGGGCATCGCCTGGCCGCCGATGCCCGCGGCGCCGCCCAGCTGGCCCTGCCACCAGGCCGCCACCTCGTCCCCGCTCATCGAGGCCCACGCCGGGGTGCGCTCCACCTGCGCCCGCCCGAGCCGGCGGGCCAGCGCCACGAGGTCCCGCCCGGCCGGGCCCCGGGCCGCCTGGTAGCCGTCCAGCAGCCCCTCCCAGGACTCCGCCCGCCGCCAGGCGGCACCGAACGCGGCGGCGTCCTGGAGGGCCTTGGCGGCGCCGCTGGTGTTGTGCGGGCGCACCACGGTGGCCGCGTCCCCGGCGAGCAGGAGCCGCCCGGCGGTGACGCGCGCGGTCTCCAGGTCGTAGATGGGCTGCACGAAGGTGTCCGCCGGGTCGGTCAGCGCGAGCGCCGCACCCCAGTACGCCGGGAACTCCCGCTCCAGCAACGCACGCAGCTGCTCCGACAGTTCCGGGGTCAGCTCGCCCGGCGGGAAGCTCGTCGGGTCGTCGAAGCGCAGCCCGCCACCCTGCGGCGGCGGGGCGTACAGCACCCAGTTCACCCGGGGCCCGTCCGGCCCGGGGATCCGGTAGATCACGCAACTCCCGCCCGGGAAGCAGACGGTGGTCACCGCCCCGGGGTGCGGATCGGTGGCGTCGCCGAGTTCCGCGAGCCGCGCCGCGTCGAGGTTGCCGCGCCAGCACACGTACCCGGCGTAGTGCGGCCGGGCCCCCGGGCAGACCGCCTCGCGCACCACGGAGCGGTACCCGTCGGCGCCGACGGCCAGGTCGTACCGCTCGACCGCGCCCCCGGCGAGCCGGACCTCGGCGCCGCCCCCGTCCCCGGCCACGCCCTCCACCGTGACGCCCTGCCGGTAGACCACGGAGTCCGGCGTCGCCGCGCGCAGCCCGCGCCACAGCAGCCCCCAGTGGTACGAGTGGAACGGGAACGGCTGCTCCCAGACCAGCCGGCCGCCGCCGCCCGCGCCGGGGTCCCGCACCACCCACCGGCGGCGCTCCAGCCGGTGCGCGGGGATCCCCGCGGGCAGCGCCCCGGCGTCGGCCAGCTCGGCGGCCCGGTCGTCGTGGACGCACAGCCCGAGGCCCCGGTCCGCGAGCCGCCCGTGCGTGCGCTCCAGCACGACGACCCCGTCCGCGCCCGCCCGTACCGCCGCCGACGCGAACGCGCACCCCGCGATGCTCCCGCCGACCACCGCTACCGTTCCGCCGCGCATACCCGTCTCCTGACCTGAATGTCGACCGTGTTCGAAGCGCGGCTCAGCGGTTGCGGCCGCCACCGGGCAGTACCCACCACAGGCCCCAGCAGCACGTCGCCAGGAGCGGCGCGTTGACGAGTACCGCCTTCCACCCCCAGCCGTGCGGCAGGAGCAGCCCGACCGCGAACAGGGCCGTGTTCACGGTGAGGAACAGCAGCCACGACCGGATGACGGAGGGACGGGGGCGCACGTACGTGTTCACCGCGGCCGCGGCCAGCGACATGGCGAAGATGCCCAGGGGCCCGGAGACGTGGGCCCACGTGGGCATCAGGGCGGCGCCGGCCCAGACCAGCGCGATGCACATCAGCCCGCGCACCAGCAGCGCCTCACCCGTCCCCATCCGGGCGGCGAGCGTCCACCCGGGCGACGTGGGCGGGACCGACGTGCGCTGCGGTGCCCTCGGCTCTACGGGAACCCCCGCGGCCCCCGCCCCGGGGCCCGCCCCGTTCGCCCCGCTCGCCCCGCTCGCCCCGTCCGCCCCGTCCGCCCCGTCCGGCGTTCCCCGGGCGGCGAGGCCCTCCGCGGGAGTCCGGGCGGCCCCGGTCACCCCCGCACCGTGGATCACCGCTTCCAGCGCGGCCAGCGCCTCGTCGGCGGTGGCCCGCCGCTCCGGGTCCTTGGCCAGCAGCGCCGCCAGCACCGGGGCCAGCGGACCGGCCCGCTCCGGGGCGGGCGGCTCCTGCGTGACGATGGCGATGCACAGCGCGGTGAACGTCTCGGCGGTGAACGGCGGCCGCCCCTCGACGGCGCTGTACAGGGTGGCCCCGAGCGACCACAGGTCCCCGGCGGGCTTCGGCGGCCGCCCCTCCAACTGCTCGGGGGACATGTAGGCGGGCGTACCGATGATCGTCCCGGAGTGGGTGAGGGCCGTCGTGGCGTCGGCCAGGTGCGCGATCCCGAAGTCCGTGATGATCACCCGGTCGTCCATCAACAGCACGTTGTCGGGCTTCAGATCCCGGTGGACGATGCCCGCCTCGTGCGCCCGCCGGAGCGCCTTCAGCATCAGGACGCCGATCTCCGCGACCCTCCGTACCGGCAGCCCGCCGTCCTCCGCGAGCGCGGCGGCCAGCGACCGGCCCGTCACGTACTCCATGACGATCACGGGCGCGCCCTCGTGCTCGACGACGTCGTGCACGGTGATGATCCCCGGGTGGTTGAGCCGCGCGGCGGCCTTCGCCTCGCGCACGACGCGCTGGAGCAGCACCTCGCGCTGCTCGTCACCCACACCGTCCGGCAGCGCCACCTGCTTGACGGCGACGTCCCGGCCCAGCGTCTCGTCCCGCCCCAGCCAGACCCGCCCCATCCCGCCCCGCCCGATCACCTCGAGCAGCCGATACCGCCCCCCGACCATCCCCCCACCCACATCTCCCACGCCGCCACCCTAACCCCCGCCCCCCGACGGCCGGTTGACTATGCCGCCGCACCGGGCCGGGGGTGCAGCCCTTGGCGGCGCCCCGAACCGAGGACGCCCGGGGCCGGGGACGGGTTCGGGCGGGCCGTCGGGTTCGGAGGGTGAGGTGAGAACCGGGCCGCGTCCCAGCGCGTATTCCTCTCCGTGGTCCTTACGCTGGACCCCGCCAAAAGGGTTGGGACGACGAGCGGTTACGGAACGGGGCGCACGGTGTCGACGGGGGTTGCGAACGACGGGGAGCTCGTGGGCCGGGTCCTCGGAGGCCGGTACCGGGTGACCGCGACGGTCGGGCGCGGGGGCATGGGCGTGGTCGCCCGGGCCGTCGACGAGCTGCTGAACCGCGAGGTCGCCGTCAAGGTGCTGCGGGCCTACACCGACGCCTCCCCCGCCGAACTGGCCGGTCTGCGGGCCCGGATGCAGCGGGAGGCGCAGGCTGCCGCCCGCGTACGGCACCGCGGCGTGGTCACCGTGCACGACGTGACCGAGGACCGGGGACTGCCGGTCATCGTCATGGAACTCGTCGACGGGCCCTCGCTCGACGACGTCCTCGCGGAGCGCGGCGCGCTGGATCCGCGGGAGGCCGCGGCGATCGGCGCCGAACTGATGGACGCGCTCGACGCGGCGCACCGGGCGGGCGTCCTGCACCGGGACGTGAAGCCGGGGAACGTGCTGATGGAGCGCGGTGGCCGGGTCGTGCTCACCGATTTCGGCATAGCCAGCATGGAGGCGGGCGGCGACGAAGCCATGACCAAGCTGACGCGCCACGGTGAGATCGTCGGGTCCCTCGACTACCTGCCGCCGGAGCGCGCGCAGGGCAGGGAGCCCGGCCCGGCCTCGGACATCTGGTCGCTCGGCATGACGCTGTACGCGGCGGTGGAGGGCACCTCGCCGTTCCGCCGCACCTCGGTGTGGTCCACGATGTCCGCGATCGTCTCCGAACCGCTGCCCGAGCCCCGGCGGGCGGGACCGCTCACCCCGGTGCTGATGGCGCTGATGGCGAAGGAGCCGGAGGCCAGGCCGAGCGCGGGCCAGGCCCGCGCCCTGCTGGAGCAGGTCGCCGCCGGGGGCGGATGGACGCCGACGACCGCCAACGCCGCGCCCCCGGGCCGGCCGCCGGCTGCCCCGGCCCCCATGGGCCAGGGCGCCGCGCCCGGTGCCTGGACCCCCGC
>NZ_JBHWBP010000520.1:0-3871 GCF_042735575.1 Streptomyces sp. NPDC059564
GGGTGGGGGGGGCCCCCTTCAAACTGGGCGCCCCCCCCCCCCGGCGGGGGGGGGGGCCCGACGCGGAGCCGTCAGAGCTTCTCGGGGGTGCGGATGCCCAGGAGGGACATGCCCTTGCCGAGGGTGCGGGCCGTCAGCTCGCACAGGAACAGGCGGTTCTCGACCTGCGCGGGGGTCTCGGCCTTGAGGACCGGGCACTCCGAGTAGAAGGTCGTGTACAGCGAAGCCACCTGGTAGAGGTACGCCGCCAGCTTGTGCGGCGCGTACTCCGCCGCCGCCTCCGCGACGAGCTCGCCGAAGTGGTCCAGGTGCAGGCCCAGCGCACGCTCGGACGGCGCCAGGGCCAGCTCCGCGTGGGCGACGGGCTTCGCGTCCCCGGCCTTGCGCAGGATCGACTGGATACGGGCGTACGCGTACTGGAGGTACACGGACGTGTCACCGGTCAGCGACACCATCTGGTCCAGGTCGAACTTGTAGTCCCGCGCCGCGGACGTCGACAGGTCGGCGTACTTCACCGCGCCGATGCCCACCTGCACAGCCCGCTCGCCGATCTCGGCCTCGGACAGGTCCTGGGCCTTCTCCCGCACGACGGCCGCCGCACGGTCGATGGCCTCGTCCAGCAGGTCCACCAGCCGCACCGTCTCGCCCTCGCGGGTCTTGAACGGCTTGCCGTCCTTGCCGAGGACCGTGCCGAAGGCCAGCTGAACGGCCTTGACCTCGTCGTTCAGCCAGCCGGCCCGGCGGGCCGTCTCGAAGACCATCTTGAAGTGCAGCGACTGCCGCGCGTCCACCACGTAGATCAGCGTGTCGGCCTTCAGGTTGCCCACCCGGTCGCGGATCGCCGACAGGTCGGTCGCCGCGTAGCCGAAGCCGCCGTCCGACTTCTGCACGATCAGCGGGGTCGGGTTGCCGTCCGGGCCCTTGTACTCGTCGAAGAACACGCACAGCGCGCCGTTGGAGCGGACGGCGACGCCCGACTCCTCCAGCAGCTTGCAGGTCTCCACCAGCATGTCGTTGTAGCCGGACTCGCCGACCACGTCCGGGTCCTGGATGTCCATGTCCAGCTTGTTGAAGACGGAGTAGAAGTAGATCTTCGACTCGTCCACGAACCGCTGCCACAGGGCCAGCGTCTCCGGCTCGCCCGCCTGCAGGTCCACGACCCGGGCACGGGCCCGCGTCTTGAACTCCTCGTCGGAGTCGAAGAGCGCGCGCGAGGCCTTGTACAGCCGGTTCAGGTTCGACATGGCCTCCTCGCCGGAGACCTCCTGGCCCGACTTGTGGTCCAGCTCGTGCGGGTGCTCCAGCAGGAACTGGATGAGCATGCCGAACTGGGTGCCCCAGTCGCCGATGTGGTGGCGCCGGACCACCGTCTCGCCCGTGAACTCCAGGATCTCCACCATCGCCGCGCCGATGACCGCGGACCGCAGGTGCCCGACGTGCATCTCCTTGGCGACGTTCGGCTGCGCGTAGTCGATCACCGTCGTGCCCGCGGAAGGCGACAGCGGCACGCCGAGGCGGTCGTCCGCGGCGCGCGCCGCCAGGGTCTCGATGATCGCCTTGTCGGTGATCGTGATGTTGAGGAAGCCGGGCCCGGAGACCTCGATCTCCTGGATCAGGTCACCGGTCGGGATGCCCTCGACCACGGTCGTCGCCAGCTCGCGCGGGTTGGCCTTGGCCTTCTTCGCGAGCGCCAGGATGCCGTTGGCCTGGAAGTCGGCCCGGTCGCTTCGTCGCAGCAGCGGGTCGGTCGCACCGGCCTCCGGCATGGCGGAGGCGAGGGCGTCCGAGACGCGCTGTTCGACGGAGGAAGCGAGGGAAGGGACCGAGGCCATGAGCTGCCGTTCCTGTGAGGTTGTGCCCGGGGCCGCGCCCGGACGTTCCGACAAGTGCCGAGTATCCCACGAGGGGGGTCCCCGCTTCTCGGGATATCACTGGTCGGAAGCAACCCCGGAGCGACCCGTTCCGTCTGGGAGAATGGCCGAAGCCAGCATTCGAGATAGAAGGACGTGTCGTGGCTCAGAGCGCCCAGAGCAGCACAGAGACCGATTGGGTCTCCCGTTTCGCGGACGAGGTCATCGCCGAGGCGGAGCGCCGAGCCCCGGGCAAAGTCGTCGTCGTCGCGTCCGGACTCTCCCCCTCCGGCCCCATCCACCTCGGCAACCTCCGCGAGGTCATGACCCCGCACCTCGTCGCCGACGAGATCCGCCGCCGGGGCATCGAGGTCCGCCACCTCATCTCCTGGGACGACTACGACCGCTACCGCAAGGTCCCGGCCGGCGTCCCCGGCATCGACGAGTCCTGGGCCCAGCACATCGGCAAGCCGCTGACCGCCGTGCCCGCCCCGGCCGGATCCGCGTACCCGAACTGGGCCGAGCACTTCAAGGCCGCCTTCGTCGAGGCCCTGGCCGAGATGGGCGTCGAGTACGACGCGATCAGCCAGACCGAGCAGTACACCTCCGGCGTCTACCGCGAGCAGGTCCTGCACGCGATGAAGCACCGCGGCGACATCGACGCCGTCCTCGACCAGTACCGCACCAAGCAGAAGCCGGGCGGCAAGAAGCCCCAGCAGAAGCAGGTCGACGAGGCCGAGCTGGAGGCCGCCGAGGGCTCCGGCGCCGCCGCCGAGGACGACGGCAGCAGCGCCGAGGGCGGCTACTTCCCGTACAAGCCGTACTGCGGCGAGTGCGGCAAGGACTTCACCAAGGTCACCTCGTACAACGACGAGACGACCGAGCTGACCTACGTCTGCACCGAGGACGAGTACACCGAGACGGTCAAGCTCTCCGAGTTCAACCGCGGCAAGCTCGTCTGGAAGGTCGACTGGCCCATGCGCTGGGCCTTCGAGGGCGTCATCTTCGAGCCCTCGGGCGTCGACCACTCCTCGCCCGGCTCGTCCTTCCAGGTCGGCGGCCAGATCGTGCACATCTTCGGCGGCGAGCAGCCGATCGGCCCGATGTACGCCTTCGTCGGCATCAGCGGCATGGCCAAGATGTCCTCCAGCAAGGGCGGGGTCCCCACCCCGGCCGACGCGCTGAAGATCATGGAGCCGCAGCTGCTGCGCTGGCTGTACGCCCGCCGCCGCCCCAACCAGTCCTTCAAGATCGCCTTCGACCAGGAGATCCAGCGCCTGTACGACGAGTGGGACAAGCTGGAGGGCAAGGTCGCGGACGGCTCCGTGCTGCCCGCCGACGCGGCCGCGCACGCGCGCGCCGTACGGGTCGCCTCGCACGAGCTGCCCCGCACCCCGCGCCCGCTCCCGTACCGCACCCTCGCGTCGGTCGTCGACATCACCGCCGGGCACGACGAGCAGACCCTGCGGATCCTGACCGACCTGGACCCGTCGCAGCCGCTCACCTCCCTCGACGAGGTGCGCCCGCGCCTGGACCGCGCCGAGAACTGGATCACCAGCCAGGTCCCGGCCGACCAGCGCACCCTCGTACGCGAGGACGCCGACACCGAGCTGCTGTCCTCCCTCGACGAGTCCGGCCGCGAGTCCCTGCGCCTGCTCCTGGAGGGCCTCGACTCGCACTGGTCCCTCGACGGGCTCACCACCCTCGTCTACGGCGTGCCCAAGGTGATGGCCGGGCTGGAGCCCGACGCCAAGCCGACGCCCGAGCTCAAGGTCGCCCAGCGCGAGTTCTTCGCCCTGCTCTACCGCCTGCTCGTGACCCGGGAGACCGGACCGCGCCTGCCCACCCTGCTCCTCGCCGTGGGCGCGGACCGGGTGCGCAAGCTGCTCGCCGCCTGAGACGCGTAGACCGGCTGCCGCATGCGCAAGGGCCCGCAGGCTGCTCAACGACCTGGACGGCTTCCGCGTCGCCAAGGGCCTGCGGCACGAGGACGAGGCGATCGTGGCCCACCGGTGGCTGGC
>NZ_JBHWBP010000521.1:0-3852 GCF_042735575.1 Streptomyces sp. NPDC059564
CGACGGTGTTGTCGTGGCCGGCGTTGAAGACGTCGTCGGCGGCGAACTGGAGCCAGTCGCCGAAGACGAGGGTGTAGCTGCTGCCTTCCGGGATGGTCACGTTCACGTCGGCGCTCGCGGCGCCGGCACCACCGAGCACGATGGCGGCGGTGGCGAGGACGGCGAATGCGGAGCGGACAGATCGCATGGATGCGCCTTTCGGGAGGGAAGAGAACAGTCCCCGAAGGTAGGACGACGGGCAGCTCCTGTCCCGGCGGCGTTCCGCGTCGTCCCGAGTCCTATCCGAATGGCCGACAGCGCGGCGCGGGACACGCGCACGCGGGGAGCGGCCGCTCACCCCTCCCGGGACGGATCGGGGCCGTCGCCCACGACGTTGCGGATGTGGGCCGCGAGCGAGGCCCGCAGGGCTTCGGGCGCCATCTTCCGACCGTCGATCAGGTGCACCACGAGGTCGGCGCGGATGGCGGCCAGCAGCGCGTGGGCGGTGAAGTCCGCGTCGTGGACGCCGGGCACCTGATCCAGTGCCGCGCGGAGGATCTCGTGCCACCAGCCGTAGTGCGGGGCCTGGTAGGGACTGCTGAGCCCGGCGTCCTCCGCGGCCGCCATCAGGTTCCGGTTCTCGATCTTGAAGCGCAGGGAGGCGTCGAGGAGGTCCAGCACCAGTTGCCGCGGCGAGGACGCCGCCGCCTCCTGCGCCGCCCGCACGGCTTCCTGCAGGGGTTCGAGACGGGAGGCGATCACCGCGCCGATCAGGCCCGCGCGGTCGCCGAAGCGCCGGAAGAGGGTGCCCTTGCCCACCCCCGCGGCCGCCGCGATGTCGTCCATCGACACGCTCTGGGGGCTGCTGCTGGCGGCGAAGAGCACGTCGGCGGCGGCCAGTACGGCTTCCCGGTTGCGCAGGGCGTCCGCCCGCTCAGCCCGCTCTGATCGCTGGACCACGGATCCTCCTCGGTCTTCGGCCGTCGCCGGCCGGTCCCGGCCCCGGAAAGGATATTCGGATCGAGCGGCCCGCCCTATCGCACCTCCCTTTCCACGAAGGCGCGGAACGTCCCCGGGGCCCGGCCGGTGACACGCTCGACGGCGTCCGACGTACGGTCCTCGGCGCCTTCGGCGATGGCGCGGTCCAGGCCGGCGAGCAGGGTGGCGAACTCCAGCGGGATCTCGGCCGCCCACCGGTCGCGGAGCTGCTCGAAGGTCAGGTGCCGGTGGACGACGGGCCGGCCGGTGACCTCGGTGATGACCGCGGCGACGTCGCCGTAGCTCAGCGCCTGCGGCCCGGTCAGGATCAGGTCCGTATTGGGTGCCCGATCGTCGGTCAGGGCACGTACGGCGACGGCCGCGATGTCATCGGCGTCGACGAACCCGACCCGGCCCTCCCCCGAAGCCGTGAGGATGGTGCCGTCCTCACGGATGCTGCGCGCGTGCGGAGTCTCGCCGGCCATGTTCTGCATGAACCAGGACGGCCGCAACACCGCCCACTCCTCGAACAGACCCGGCAGCGCCTCGTGGACCTGGCCCACCGCGGGACCCCCGGCGGGGATCGCCGACGAGCTCAGCAGCACGACACGGCGTACGCCCGCGGCACGGGCCTGGCGCAGGAAGGGCAGCATGACCGCGGCCGGTTCGGAGGAGCCGATCGGCGGGATGAGGTAGGCGCGGTCGACGCCGTCCAGGGCCGCCTCCCAGGTCGCGGGCTCGTTCCAGTCGAAGCGGACCGCCTCCGCACCCTCGACGGGGGCGGCGCCGCGCCCGGCGGCCTTGACCCGGCGGCCCTCGGCGACGAGCCCGGCGGTGACGCGGCGGCCGGTGGTGCCGGTGGCCCCGATGACCAGGGTGGCGTTCAGGTCGTTCATCGGTCCGTCCCCACGAAGTCGGCGCCGGGCTGGGACACGGCGAGCGGGTTCCAGTAGTCACGGTAGGAGGTGATGAGCCCGCCCTTGACCGTGACCACGGCGATGTAGGTCATGTCGAAGGGGGCGTCGGTCTCCACCAGACGGCCGACCCCGCGCATCTCCACGACGATCGTCTCCGCGTCGTCGGTCTGGTGGACCTTCACGTCGGGGAAGTCGTGGACGTCGACGTGGTCGGGGTAGTGCCGCATGTAGTCACCGACCGCGGTCTTGCCCTCCAGGCGCGCGGGCCAGCCCTGCGGGGCGAACGGGAACTCCAGGACCCCGTCCTCGTCCCACAGGTCCACCCAGCCCGGAACGTCCTTCTCCACCAGCAGGCGCAGGCCGTGCCGGTACAGCTCCGCGGGGGTCATGGGGGTTGTCATGATCAAGACTTCCGTTCCGCTCGACACCATAAACGGACTGACAGTCCGTATGAATGAGAGCATACGGACTATCGGTCCGCTGCGCGACCCCGCCCCACCGGAATCCACTCCCCTCCGGAGTGCGGGCGCACGTGATGGCCGGAAGCGGACGGGATCAGGTGAACGGCGAGCTACGTACTGGTAACTTGCGCGAGTTGATCAAGGTCGGAGCCCGGTTCACGGTGCCGCCCGGCCAGAGCCACCCCCATCCAAGGACCCACATTGGTACGCACCGTCCGCACGACGGCCCTCACCTTCGCGCTCTCCTTCGCCCTGCTGCCCGCCACCCCGGCGTTCGCCGACTCCCCCACCCCGCACCTGGATTCGGTGGAGCAGACGCTGCGCCAGGTCTCCCCCGGCCTGGAGGGCTCCGTCTGGGAGCGCACCGCCGGGAACCGCCTCGGCTCCTCCGCCCCCGGCGGCTCCGACTGGCTGCTGCAGAGCCCCGGTTGCTGGGGCGACGCGTCCTGCACCGAGCGCCCCGGTTCGCGCAGGCTGCTGGAGAAGATGCGCGAGGACATCGCGCAGGCCCGGCAGAGCGTGGACATATCCACCCTGGCGCCCTTCCCCAACGGCGCCTTCCAGGACGCGATCGTGGCCGGCCTGAAGGAGGCGGCGCAGAAGGGCAACCGGCTCCAGGTGCGCATCCTGGTCGGCGCCGCGCCGGTCTACCACGCCACCGTGATCCCGTCCTCGTACCGCGACGAGATGGTGGCCAAGCTGGGCCCGGCGGCGGGGAACATCACCCTCAACGTGGCCTCGATGACCACCTCGAAGACCGCCTTCTCCTGGAACCACTCCAAGCTGGTGGTGGTGGACGGGAATTCGGTGATCACCGGCGGCATCAACAGCTGGAAGGACGACTACCTCGACACCAGCCACCCGGTGAACGACGTCGACCTCGCGCTGTCCGGTCCGGCGGCGGGCTCCGCCGGCCGCTACCTGGACACGCTCTGGGACTGGACCTGCCGCAACAAGAGCAGCTGGACCAGCGTCTGGTTCGCCGCTTCCAACGGCGCGGGCTGCCTGCCCACCCTGCCCCGGCCCGCCGCCCCGGCGGGCGGCGGCGACGTCCCCGCGCTGGCGGTGGGCGGCCTCGGCGTCGGCATCCGGCAGAGCGACCCGACGTCGGCGTTCCGGCCCGTCCTGCCGACGGCCTCCGACACCAAGTGCGGCATCGGCGTGCACGACAACACCAACGCGGACCGGGACTACGACACGGTCAACCCGGAGGAGAGCGCCCTGCGGGCACTGGTCGCGAGCGCGACCGGGCACATCGAGATCTCGCAGCAGGACGTGAACGCGACCTGCCCGCCGCTGCCCCGCTACGACGTCCGGCTCTACGACACCCTCGCCGCGAAGCTGGCGGCCGGGGTGAAGGTCCGCATCGTCGTCAGCGACCCGGAGAACCGGGGCGCGGTCGGCAGCGGCGGCTACTCGCAGATCAAGTCGCTGTCCGAGGTCAGCGACGTCCTGCGGGGCCGTCTGACGGCGCTGACCGGTGACGCGGCCCGGGCGAAGGCCGCTATGTGCGAGGG
>NZ_JBHWBP010000522.1:0-3838 GCF_042735575.1 Streptomyces sp. NPDC059564
TGGACCAGCCGGAGGAGACCCCGTCGTACTGCCCCGCACCGGCCGCGCCCGCCGGGCGGGTGCCCGGGCCGCCGTTCGCGGACTGCCTGGAGTGCGGCAAGCCCACCGAGTACGGGGTCGCGACCCCGGGCGTGGTGCTGTGCCCGGTGTGCGAGTGGCAGGAAGCGCAGCGCACCGCCTGCTCCGGCTGAACCGTTTCTTCTGCTCCCGCGCCTACTTCCCCATCAGCTCCGACACCTTCACGAAGCGGTAGCCGCGCTTGCGCAGCTCCGGGACGATCTGCCGGATCGCCTCCTCGGTGACCGGGGCCGCGCTGCGCGTGCAGTGCATGACCACCACCGAGCCGGGCTTCACCCCGGCCAGGACGTCCTGCGCCACCGCGTCGGGATCCTTCGCGAAGGCGTCCCCGCTGACCACGTCCCACTGCACCGCGGTGACCTTGGCGGGGGCCAGGGCCCGCAGCGCCCCGTCGTCGTAGCAGCCGCCCGGGAAGCGGAAGTAGGGCACCGTGTTGACCGCGCCCGCCTTCCTGAACGCCGCGAAGGCCTGCTCCACGTCGGCCCGGGCGGCGTCGGCGTCGAGCGCGGGGAGCCCGTAGCAGGGGGACTTGAAGGCGTGGTGGCTGTAGGAGTGGTTCGCGATCTCGAAGTTCGGATCGGTGCCGATGGACTTCGCCTGGTCCGGGTACTCCTCCGCCCAGCGGCCCGTCATGAAGACCGTGGACGGGACCTGGAGGCGGCGCAGGGTGGAGATCAGTTCGGGGTTGTCGAAGTGTTCCCCGGAGGCGGCCCGCGGGCCCTGGTCCGAGGTCATGTCGGCGTCGAAGGTGAGGGCGACGGTCTTGTCGGCCCGCTGGCGCGTGCGTTCGAAGACGGGGGTCAGGCCGTTCGGGCCGGGGGCCAGGGTCGGGACCCTGTTCGGCGCACCGGGCAGCGGGGACGCGGGGGAGGAGGGGGACGCCGGTCCGGGCGGGGACGCGGCGGCCGGGCCCGAGGCCGCGGGGGTGCCCATACGGGCCTGACCGCCGCCCTGCGGAGCGCCGGAGCCGCCCCCGCATCCCACGAGGGCGGCACCGAGTGCGGCCACGGCCGCCACTTTGCGTACAGAAAGGGTCACGTACGCAAAATATATGACTATGTGGCAAGCAGACGTTTACGGCACTCCTGGACGTCGAAGTCGGCCGGCGGATAGGCCGGACCGATGTCCTCCAGATGCTCCAGCAGGAGCTTGCTGATGGCCCAGTTGCGGTACCACTTGCGGTCGGCGGGGACCACGTACCAGGGCGCGGAGTCCGTGGAGCAGCGCTCCAGCGCCAGCTCGTAGGCCTGCTGGTACGCGGGCCACGCGCCGCGCTCGTCGATGTCCCCGGGGTTGAACTTCCAGTGCTTGTCGGGGTTGTCGAGCCGCTCCAGGAGCCGCTCGCGCTGCTCCTCGTAGCCGATGTGGAGGAAGACCTTGACGACCGTGACGCCGTCGTCGGCGAGGGACTTCTCGAACCGGTTGATCTGCGCGTAGCGGCGGCCCAGCTGGCTGCGCGGGACCAGTTCGCGGACCCGGGCGATGAGGACGTCCTCGTAGTGCGAGCGGTCGAAGATGCCGATCTCGCCCGGCTGGGGGAGGGCCTTCATGATCCGCCAGAGGAAAGGGTGGTTCTGCTCCTCCGGGGTGGGCGCCTTGAAGGCCTGGATCCGGCAGCCCGAGGGGTTGAACAGACCGATCACGTGCTTGACGGTGCCGCCCTTGCCGCTGGTGTCCATGCCCTGGAGGACGAGCAGGATCCGGCGGCGGTCTCCGGCGGTGCTGGCCGCGTAGAGCCGCTCCTGGAGGGAGGCCAGCCGCTCGGCCATCCGCGCGGTGGCCGCGACCCCGGCCGCCTTGTCGGAGGGGCCGGCGGGGACGGCGTCGGGGTGCAGGGCGGCGAGGTCGACCCGCTCACCGGGCGGAACCCGCAGCAGCGGGCGCAGCGGGGCACCCTGCTCGCCCTTGCGGACGGCCTTGGCGGGCTTGGCGGCCTTGGGCGGCTTGGCCTTGGGCCGTTTCTTCTCGCTCTTGCTGCTCTTGGTCTTGTCGGCCACCGCTGCCTGCCCCCATCCCGTCGCTCCGTCCGATCTTCCAGCACACCGGACGCGACCGCGAGGTGGCGAAGGGCCGCAGGGGCAGGGCCGAACGTCACCGCACCGGGCCCTCGCGGCGTACGCGCGGGGCCCGGTGGAGGTGGCGGGGCGCAGATCAGACGAGCTCGGCGCTCAGGGTGATCGTCGTGCCCGTCAGCGCCTGGCTGACCGGGCAGTTCTTCTTGGCGTCCTCGGCCGCGGCGGCGAAGCCCTCGGCGTCCAGGCCGGGGACCTCGGCGCGCACGGTCAGGTGGATGCCGGTGATGCCCTCACCGGGCTGGAAGGTCACATCGGCCTTGGTCTCCACCCGGGTGGGAGGGGTCCCCGCACCGTCGAGGCCGTGCGAGAGCGCCATCGAGTAGCAGCTGGAGTGCGCGGCGGCGATCAGCTCTTCCGGGCTGGTCTTGCCGTTCGCGGCCTCGGCGCGCGAGGGCCAGGAGACGTCGAACGAACCCCGCCCCGAGGAGTCGAGGGAGACGACGCCGGAGCCCTTGAGCAGGTTGCCTTCCCAGACGGTGTGGGACGAGCGCGTGGTGGCCATGGTGGATCCCTTCGCAGAAGTGGAAACGGCCGGGCCGCAGAAGCGCCCGGCCGTGCCAAACCTACTGGGACACCAGGGGTTTCGCGTCGCGGGCGAGCGCGGTGAGCCGGGATATGGCTCGGAAGTACTTCTTCCGATATCCCCCGTTGAGCATTTCTTCACTGAACAGCCGGTCGAACGGGACCCCGGAGGCCAGCACCGGCACTTCGCGGTCGTACAGCCGGTCGGCCAGCACCACCAGGCGCAGCGCGGTGGACTGGTCCGGGACCGGGCCGACGTCGGTGAGGCAGACCGCCGCTATGCCGTCGGTGAGCGCCCCGTAACGGCTCGGGTGGACCCTCGCCAGGTGCTCCAGGAGCCCCGGGAAGTCGTCGAGGCTCGCGCCCGGGGTCCCGTACGCGGCCTTCGCGACCTGCTCGTCGGTGAACGGGGCCGGGGCCTCGGGCAGGCCGCGGTGGCGGTAGTCCTGGCCGTCGATGCGCAGCGGGCGGAAGTGCGCCGACAGCCCCTGGATCTCCCGCAGGAAGTCGGCGGCGGCGAAACGGCCCTCGCCGAGCTTGCCGGGCAGCGTGTTGGAGGTGGCGGCCAGCGCCACGCCCTGCTCGACGAGCCGGCTGAGCAGGGAGGACACGAGCACGGTGTCGCCCGGGTCGTCGAGCTCGAACTCGTCGATGCACAGCAGCCGGTGCCCGCCCAGGGTCTGCACGGTCTGCTGGAAGCCCAGCGCGCCGACCAGGTTGGTGAGCTCCACGAAGGTGCCGAAGGCCTTGAGCGCGGGCTCGGCCGGGGTGGCGTGCCACAGGGAGGCGAGCAGGTGCGTCTTGCCGACGCCGTAGCCGCCGTCGAGGTACACCCCGCGCGGGCCGGGGGCCGGTGCGGCGGGCTTCTTCGAGAACCAGCGCCGCTTGCCGGCGCCGCTGGCGTGCGCGCCGCCCAGTCCGGCCGCGAAGCCGCTGAGCACGGTGACGGCCTCGGACTGGCTGGGCTGCGCCGGGTCCGGGTCGTAGGTGTCGAAGCGCACCGAGTCGAAACGCGGCGGCGGCACCATCTCGGCCACCAGCCGTTCGGCGGGCACGCGCGGTTCGCGGGCGCACAGGGCCAGCGGGCCCGCGTCGGCTATCGGGGGCTGCCCCGAGGGGGCAGAACCGGAGGTCGAGAGTGAAGTTGACACAGCCCTTAACTC
>NZ_JBHWBP010000523.1:0-3772 GCF_042735575.1 Streptomyces sp. NPDC059564
GGAAGGGGTGAAGAGTCGTAACTTTCCCGTACGGTTCGCGTTCGAGCACGCTAGAAAAGGACTCCCCCGCGCCCGCGCGCGTCTACGCGAACACCTCCTGGCGCGCCGAGCGGCGCTCGGCGGCCCGCTCCGGGTCCAGGGCCGGTACGGCGGCGAGCAGCTGCCGGGTGTAGGGGTGGGCGGGCCGGTCGTAGACCTCGTCCACAGGGCCCTCCTCGACGATCAGGCCGCCGCGCATGACGGCGACCCGGTCGCTGACCTGCCGGACCACCGCGAGGTCGTGCGCGATGAAGACCAGCGCGATGCCCAGCTCCCGCTGGAGTTCGGCCAGCAGGGCGGTGACCTGCGCCTGGGTGGTGACGTCGAGGGCGGACACCGGCTCGTCGCAGACGATCAGCGCCGGCTCGGGCGCGAGGGCGCGGGCGATGCCGACGCGCTGGCGCTGGCCGCCGCTGAACTCGTGCGGGTAGCGGTCGTAGTGCCCGGCCTCCAGGCCCACCCGGGTCAGGAGTTCCCCGACGCGGGCCCGGATGGCGGCCTGGTCGCGCAGCCCGGCCGCGCGCAGCGGGTCGGCGATGGACTCGCCTACGGAGCGGCGCGGGTTGAGGGAGGACACCGGGTCCTGGAAGACCATCTGGACGCCGGGCCCGATGCCGGTGGACTCGGCGCCGTCCCGCCGGACCTGCCCCGCACCCGGCTCCAGCAGCCCGACGAGCATCCGTCCGAGGGTGCTCTTGCCGCTGCCGGACTCCCCCACGATCCCGAGCGTCTCCCCGCGGCGCACGGCGAGCGAGACCCCGTCGACGGCGACCACCCGCCGCTTCCCCCGCCCGAACTCCTTCCGCAACGCAAAGGCCTCGACCACGGGCTCGGCGGCCAACTCCAGCCCCGCCAAACCCAGCCCCGCCGGCGATCGAGGCGCGGGGTCCGGGGCGGAGCCCCGATCTTTGAGCCCCGCCGGCGATTGAGGCGCGGGTACGGGCAGCGCCCGTGAAGCCCCCTGCCGGGCCACCCTCGGCGCGTCCAGCCGCGGCACCGCCGCCAGCAGGGCCTTGGTGTACGGGTCCGTCGGCACCGACAGGACGGATGCCACCGGTCCCCCCTCCACGGCGGCGCCGTCCCGCAGCACCAGCAGTTCGTCGACGCTCCCCGCCGCCACGCCCACGTCGTGGGTGACCAGCAGCAGCCCGAGGCCGCGCTCCTCGCGCAGTCCGTGCAGCAGGTCCAGGATCTGCGCCTGGACGGTGACGTCGAGGGCGGTGG
The DNA here is from genome assembly GCF_042735575.1 of Streptomyces sp. NPDC059564. Classification (NCBI taxonomy): domain Bacteria; kingdom Bacillati; phylum Actinomycetota; class Actinomycetes; order Kitasatosporales; family Streptomycetaceae; genus Streptomyces; species Streptomyces sp. NPDC059564. The sequence continues at coordinate 1,264 of NZ_JBHWBP010000523.1, forward strand.
TGGGTTCGTCGGCGATCAGCAGCCGCGGTTCGCACGCCAGCGCCATGGCGATCAGGGCCCGTTGGCGCATGCCGCCGCTGAACTCGTGCGGCCGGGCGCGGGCGCGGCGTACCGCGTCGGGGATGCCCACCCGGTCGAGGACCTCGACGGCCCGGGCCCGGGCGGCCCGCCGGGAGGCGGCGGTGTGGATCCGGTACACCTCGGCGATCTGGTCGCCGATGGCGTAGTACGGGTCGAGGGCGCCGAGCGGGTCCTGGAAGACCATGGCCGCGACGCTCCCGCGCAGCTCGCGCAGTTCCCGCGGGGAGGCGGAGTCCACGTCGGTGCCGCCCACCCGTACGCTGCCGCCGAGCCGGGCGCCCGTCCCGCGGTGCAGCCCGAGGAGGGCGGCCGCCACGGTGGACTTGCCGCTGCCGGACTCGCCGACGAGGCCCAGGGCGCGCCCGGGTTCCAGGGTGAAGGAGACCCCGTCGACGGCCCGTACGTACCCTCCGGGGCCCCCGACGGGGAAGTCGACCGCGAGGTCCCTGACGTCCACCAGCGGTTCGGTCATGCCAGGGCCACCCTTCGGTCCGCTACGGCGTACAGCAGGTCGGCGACGGCTCCGGCGATGACGACGGCCGCGCCGATGGCGAGGACGACGCCCACGACCACGGGCAGGTCCACGACCCGCACCGCGTCGATGAGGGTCTTGCCGAGTCCGGGAATGCCGAACAGGGACTCGGTCAGCACGGCGCCGCCGATCATCGTGCCGAAGTCCACGGCGCTGAGCGCGATCACGGGCGCGACGGCGCCGCGCAGCGCGTGCCGGGTCACGATGGCCCGCTCCCCCACGCCGTAGGCGCGGAAGGTGCGGATGTGGTCCTCCGCCAGTGTCTCCAGGGTCGAACTGCGCGTGAGGCGGGCGTACTTGGCGCTTTCGAAGAAGCCGAGCGTGACCCAGGGCAGCAGCAGGTTCCAGGCCCACTGTTCGGGGTCGTCGCCGAACGGCACGTACGTCGGGAAGGGCAGCCACTGGAGGTAGGCGCAGACGGCCATGAGCAGCAGCAGTCCGAGGATGAAGACGGGGGTGCCGGTGGCGGCGAGGGTGAGCACGGTCAGGGCCCGCTCGGTGAGCCCGCCGCGGCGCAGCGCGGACAGCAGGCCGGTACCGACGCCGATGACGAGCCAGATCACCAGCCCGCCGAGCGCCAGGGAGAGGGTGGCGGGCAGCCGTTCCAGGAGCAGCCCGGTGACCTGCTGGTCGTTCTGGTAGGAGAAGCCCAGGCAGGGCGCGTCGCAGTGCAGTACGAGGCCGGCGCCGCCGGAGTAGTCCCTGCCGGTCAGGATTCCCTGGAGGAAGCGCAGGTACTGGGTGACGACGGAGTCGTTCAGCCCGAGCTGTTCGCGCACCTGGGCGATCTGCTGCGGGTTGCAGCGCTCCCCGCAGGCGAGGCGGGCGGGGTCGCCGGGGGCGACGTAGAAGAGGGCGTAGACGATCACGGACAGGGCGAGCAGCACCAGGAGCGCCCCGCCGAGCCGTTTGAGCACCGGGGGCACCCCCGGCGGTAGCTGGGGGCGCGTCATGCTGTGCGCTCCTTTCTGGTGCCGACCCGCAGGCGCGAGCCCTCGCGCGGGTCGAGGGCCGTGCGGACGGCGTCGCCGAGGACGGTGAACGCGAGCACGGTGACGAAGAGCAGCCCGGCGGGGAGCAGGACGTAGGCGGGGTCGGCGCGGAACCAGGTCTGCGCGCTGGACAGCATCTGTCCCCAGGAGGGGGTGGGCGGTTTGACGCCGACGCCGAGGAAGGAGAGCGAGGCCTCGGCGACGATGTTGGAGGGGATGAGGATCGCGGAGTAGGTGATGACGGGCGCGGCCAGCGAGGGCAGCAGTTCGCGGCGGGCGATCCGCAGGGTGCCGTTGCCGGAGAGCCGGGCGGATTCGACGAAGTCCAGGCCGCGCAGGGTGAGGGTCTGGGCCCGCACCATCCGGGCGGTGGTGCCCCAGCCGAGCAGTCCGATGATCAGGACGAGCAGCAGCGGCCGGGGGAAGCCGGGCGGGACCACGGCGGTCAGCGCGATGGCGATGACCAGCATGGGCAGGGCGATCATCACGTCGGTGACCCGGGCGACGAGCTGTCCGGCGAAGCGGTTGCCGAGCCCGGCGGCGAGTCCGGCGGCGATCCCGACGAGGACCTGGACGACGGTGGCGCCGAGGGCGACGAGCAGGGAGATCCGCGCGCCGTACAGGAGCCGGGTGAAGAGGTCGCGGCCGCTGCCGGGTTCGACGCCGAGCCAGTGGTCGGCGGAGATCCCGCCGAAGGAGCCGAGGGGGACGCCGCCGCGCGCGGAGTCGACGAGGTCGTCGTGGTAGGCGTTCGGGTCCTGGCCGGTGAGCTGGGCGAACAACGGTGCGGCCAGGGCGAGGAGGACGAGGAGGGCCAGGACGGCGGCCGCGCCGACGGCGGAGGGCCGGCGGCGCAGCCGTTGCCGGACCTGGCGGCCGGCGCCCGCGGCCGGGGCGGGTGCGC
>NZ_JBHWBP010000524.1:0-3767 GCF_042735575.1 Streptomyces sp. NPDC059564
GCACCCCCGCCCTGCTGGACCGCGCCCTGGCGCGCGCCGAGCGGCTCGGCCTCACCGGCGGCCGGGTGTCCGTCCGCCACGGCCGGCTGCCCGAGGACCTCGACACGACGGGCGACGGCGGCCTCGGCACCGCGGACGTGGTCTGGAGCAGCAAGGCCGTGCACCACCTCGGCGACCAGCAGGCCGCCCTGGACGCGCTGGCCCGCCTCCTGCGCCCCGGCGGCATGCTCGCCGTCGCGGAGGGCGGTCTGCCGATGCGCTTCCTCCCCCGCGACACCGGCCTCGGCCGGCCGGGACTCCAGGCCCGGCTCGACGCCGCCCAGGAGGACCGGTTCCAGGCCATGCGCGCCGACCTGCCCGGCAGCACGCCCGTGACCGAGGACTGGCCCGCGATGCTCGGCCGCGCCGGGCTGACCGGCGTCGGCTCCTTCACCTCCCTCCTCGACCTGCCCGCCCCGCTGGGCGGTGCGGGCCGCGGGTTCCTGCACGCGCATCTGACCCGGCTGCGGGACGGGCTGGGCGAGTCCCTGGACGCGGAGGACCTCGCGACCCTCGACGTGCTGGTCGACCCCGGCGCCGCGGAGGGCATCCTGCGACGGCCCGACGTGTTCCTCCTGTCGGCCGTCACGGTCTTCACCGGCACGCGCCCGGCGCGGTGACGACGGTGCCCGGCCACAGAGCGCCCCGCTGATGGGCGCGGTGTTCACGCTCGCCCCGTCTGCGCCGGACATCACCGCGGCAGCCCCGCAAACCGCCGCCACCGGCACGCGGCCCGCGTACGCCGTCGCAACGGCCCTGATCACCGCCGCCCTCGCCCTCCCGGCATCGAGGCCGGGCACCGGACTTCGACTCCGGCACCCGGCCAGGCCGCAGACCGCTGCGCGGGCCCCCGGGTCAGGGCGTCGGGAGACCCGCCTCCAGGTACAAGGGGCAGCCTCGTTCGCGGGCGCGCAGGGCCCAGCGCAGGCGTTCGTAGCGCTGCGGCGGCAGCAGGCCGGCCGCCTCCGTCTCGGTGACGAACCGCCAGGCCCGCAGCTCCGGCCCCGGGAGGCGTAGCCGCGCGGTGTCCGCCTCCGTGAGCCGGCCGCCGTCGAACAGCAGCCGCAGGCCCCCGTACGCCGGTGAGCGCGGCGGCTCCCAGTCGACCACCAGCAGCCCGGGCATCCGGTCCAGCGTCAGGCCCAGTTCCTCCGCGACCTCCCGTACGCCCGCGCACGCGGGGGCCTCGCCCGCTTCGACCACGCCGCCCGGGAACTCCCAGCCCGGCTTGTACGTCGGATCCACCAGGAGCACCCGGTCCCGGTCGTCGAAGAGCAGCACCCCCGCCGCCACCGTCTCCCGCGTCGGCTCCGGGGTCTGCACGATGTCGCAGATCCCGGCCGTGTCCGTGCGTACGGCTTCCGCGATCCGCTCGGCGGTCTCCCGTACCGTCAGCCGCCCGTTGTCGATGACGTGCGCGTCGGCGGTCAGCCAGCCCAGCGCCTGCCGGTACACCGGGATGTGGTCGTTCGCCCAGGCCAGGTCCCGCGGGTCCGCGTGCTCGGGTTCCTCGCGGTGCCGCTTCGCCATCCGCTCCCGCAGGATCGTTTCCTCCGGAGCCAGCAGCACGTGCCGCACCGCGATCCGCCGCGCCGCCAGCCCCCCGAAGATCTCGTCCCGGTACTCCTGGCGCAACAGCGTCATCGGCACCACCAGCACCCCGCCCGTCTCCGCGAGCACCGCCGCCGCCGCGTCCACGACGAGCCGCCGCCAGCTCGGGAGGTCCTGGTAGTCCGTCACCTCCGCGAGGCGTTTGCGCGGCAGGAGCCGCCGCACCGCGTCGCCGATGAGCTCCGGGTCGTACAGGGTGCCGTCCGGCAGGAGTCCGGCCAGTTCGCGCGCCGTGCTGGTCTTCCCGGCACCGAACGTGCCGTTGATCCAGACAATCACGTGTACCCCTCTCCCGATGGCTCGCCTCCCAAGCCCCCTGTGGCTTGCCCGCACCACCCTGCCACGGAAACCCGCTCACCGGCCGTGTGCTTATCCTCAAGGTCAGGGCCGGGATCAAAGCCGCGCCGCCGTCTCCTCCGGAGGTTCCCCCGCCGTGCCGCAGACCCGTCAGCCGTCCGAGCCCCGCTACGGCAACCGGCCGACCATGAAGGACGTGGCGGCCCGGGCGGGCGTGGGCCTCAAGACGGTCTCACGGGTCGTCAACGGCGAGCCGGGCGTCACCCCCGACACCGAACGGCGGGTCCAGGAAGCCATCGAGGCACTCGGCTTCCGCCGCAACGACAGCGCGCGCGTGCTCCGCAAGGGCCGTACCGCGACCGTGGGCCTAGTCCTGGAGGACCTCGCCGACCCCTTCTACGGACCCCTCAACCGGGCCGTCGAGGAGGTGGCCCGCACGCACGGCGCGCTGCTCATCAACGGCTCCAGCGCGGAGGACCCGGACCGCGAAAGGGAGTTGGCGCTCGCGCTGTGCGCCCGCCGGGTGGACGGGCTGATCGTGATCCCGGCCGGGGACGACCACCGCTACCTGGAGCCGGAGATCCGCGCGGGCGTGGCGACCGTGTTCGTGGACCGCCCGGCGGGCCGGATCGAGGCGGACGTCGTACTGTCGGACAGCTTCGGCGGCGCCCGGGACGGAGTGGCGCACCTGATCGCCGGCGGCCACCGGCGGATCGGCTTCATCGGCGACCACCCGCACATCCACACGGCGACGGAACGCCTGCGCGGCTACCGCGCGGCGATGGCCGGGGCGGGCCTGCCGACGGCCGGGTCCTGGGTCTCCCTCGGCCCGACGGCCCCGGACCGCGTCGCGGCGGCGGCCCGCGCGATGCTGACGGGGCCCGAACCGGTCACGGCGCTCTTCGCGGGCAACAACCGGGTGACCGTGACGGTGGTCCGCGTCCTGGCCGAACACCCGCGCCCGGTGGCCCTGGTCGGCTTCGACGACTTCGAACTGGCCGACCTCCTGCGCCCGGGCGTCACGGTCGTCGCCCAGGACGCGGCGACCCTGGGCCGCGTCGCCACGGACCGCCTCTTCCAACGCCTCGCCGGCACCCCCCTCCCCCCGTCCCGCATCGAACTCCCCACCCGCCTCATCCCCCGCGGCTCGGGCGAGATCCCGCCGGTCCGCTGACGCCCACGACGCAGCCCCGCCCGGGACCGTCCGGGCGGGGCTGCGGTGAAACGGGGGGCAGGGCCGCTGTTACGCGCTGGCCGTCAGGGTGGCCGAGCGGCGGGGGATGGCGAAGGCGTCGAGCTCGGCACGGGTGAGGCCGGTGAGGGCCGTGACCTCCTCGGCGCCGACCGCGCCGCAGTCGAGGCCGCGGACCAGGTAGCCGGCCAGGGCCTTGGCGGTGGCGGGCTCGTCCATGACGTCGCCCTCGATCTTGGCCACGTACGCCTTCAGGCGGGCCGCCGCGGTCTCCAGGCCCTCGCGGTAGAAGGTGAAGACGGCCGCGTAGCGGGTCGGGAGGTGCGCCGGGTGCATGTCCCAGCCCTGGTAGTAGGCGCGGGCCAGCGCGCGGCGGGTGAGGCCGTAGTGGAGCTTCCAGGCCTCGTGGACGTGCTCGGTCGTGCCGATCGGCAGCACGTTGGTCGAGCCGTCGGAGACGCGTACGCCGGTGCCGGCGGCCGCGACCTGCATGATCGCCTTGGCGTGGTCGGCGGCGGGGTGGTCGCTCGACTGGTAGGCGGCGGAGACCCCGACGCAGGCGCTGTAGTCGAAGGTGCCGTAGTGCAGGCCGGTGGCGCGGCCCTTGGCGGCCTCGATCATCCGGGCC
>NZ_JBHWBP010000525.1:0-3761 GCF_042735575.1 Streptomyces sp. NPDC059564
CTTGACGCGCCCCTCGCGCGGTTCGGCCGCGAGCGGCCTCCCCGGCTTCGCACCGCTGCGCCGGACTCCGTCCGGCGGCCTGCGGGGCGGGGCCGGTGCGCGTGGCCGGGCCCACCCGCAGGCACCCACGAAGACGCAGCGGCGCGAAGCCCATGAGGCCCGTCGCCGAGGAGAAAGGCCCCCATGCCGCAGACCCTGCTGGTCACCGGCCCCGGAGGCGCCGGGCGGACCACCGTCGCCGCCGCCACCGCGCTCGCCGCGGCCCGCGACGGCCGGCGGGTGCTGCTGCTGTCCGCCGAGGATCCGCTCCACGGGGCCCCGGCCCCTGACCGCCTCCGGGTGGCCCGGATCGACTCCGGCGCGGAGTTCCGTACCGAACTCGCCGCCCTCCAGGAACGCGGCGCCACCCTCATCGGCATGCTCGGCGGCCGCCCCCTCGGCGCCGAGGAGCTCACCGAGCTGCCCGGCGCCGAACAGTTCGCGCTGCTGCGCGCCCTGCGGCGGGCCGCCTCCGCGCCCGACACCGACCTCGTCGTCGTCGACATGCCCCCGCTGCCCCAGGCCGTGGCCACCCTCGCCCTCCCCGCCCAGCTGCGCCGCTACCTCGCCCGGCTGCTCCCCGCCGAACGGCAGGCGGCCCGCGCCCTGCGCCCCGTACTGGCCCAGCTGGCCGGAGTCCCCATGCCCGCGCAGTGGCTGTACGAGGCCGCCGCCCGCTGGGACGAGGAGCTGGCCGCCGTCCAGGCCGTCGTCGAAGCCGGCACCACCGCGGTCCGCCTCGTCGCCGAACCCGGCCCCGCCGCCGACACCGCCCTGCGCACCGGCACGCTCGGGCTCGCCCTGCACGAGCTGCGCCTCCTCGACCTGGTCGCCAACCGGCTCGTCCCGCTGGACTCCGCCGACCCCTGGGTGGCCGGGATCGCCGCCCGGCAGGACGCCTTCCTGGCCGGCCGGGACGCCGGCCTGCCCGTCGTCCGGGCGCCGCACCTCGGCCGGGACCCCCGGGCCCCCGAAGACCTGGAGCTCCTCGCCGCCACCCCCGGCATGACCCCCGCCGCGGCCGCCGCGCCGCCCGCCGGCTGGAGCGTCGAGGACCGGCTCGCCGCCGACGGGGTACTGGTCTGGGTGATCCCGCTGCCCGCCGCCCGCAAGAGCGAGCTCGACCTGATCCGGCGCGGGGACGAGCTGGTCCTCGCCGTGGGCCCGCACCGCAGGATCGTTCCGCTTCCCTCCGCGCTGCGCCGCTGCACCGTCTCCGGCGCCGCCCTCGACGAAGGCGTCCTCCGCGTCCGCTTCACCCCCGACCCGCAGCAGTGGCCCCGGGCGCGCTGAGACCCGTACCGCCGTTCGGGTACCGTCGGAAGTAGCCAGTACCGCACGTCCCGCCGCCGCAGGAGAGTCCGCCATGAGCGAGGCCACCGACCGCCCCACCGACGACGACGCCTGGGCCCGGGCCTGCGCCGAGGACCTCGCCGCCGAGAAGGAGCGCCTGCGCGGACAGGGCGGGACGGGGAACCAGGGCACCGGCACCGCCGCCGAGGAGCTGTTCAAGCTCTTCGAGGCCGTCGCCGACAAGGTCTCCTCCCTGAACAACCCCCTCCTCGGCGTCGCCGCCCAGGGCGCCGTACGCCAGTTCGTCAACCAGGCGAAGACCGCCGCCAAGCCCGTCATCGAGCGCAACCCCGAGGTCTTCGACCACCTCGCCGCCGCCGGATCCGAGCTCCTCGCCGCCTACCGCTCGGCCGTCGAGGGACACGAGCGCCGCTGGACCCGCGACGAGCCGCCCGCCCCGCGCGGGCCCGCCGACGGCGGGGACGACGACGGCCCCGAAGCCGGCCCGGCCGAGCGGATCGATCTCGACTGATCCTCCGCCCGCCTCGGGTACGGTGGGCCGTGGCGGGGTTTGACCGGAAACCGAGGGACTAATGGGACTCACCATCGGCGTCGACATCGGCGGCACGAAGATCGCGGCCGGCGTGGTCGACGAAGAGGGCACCATCCTTGAGACGTACAAGGTGCCCACCCCGCCGACCGCGGACGGAGTGACGGAAGCGATCTGCGCCGCCGTCTCCGAAGTCAGCAGCAACCACACGATCGACGCCGTCGGCATCGGCGCCGCCGGATACGTCGACGACAAGCGCGCCACCGTCCTCTTCGCGCCGAACATCAACTGGCGCCACGAGCCGCTCAAGGACAAGGTCGAGCAGCGCATCGGCCTGCCGGTCGTCGTCGAGAACGACGCGAACTGCGCGGCCTGGGGCGAGTACCGCTTCGGCGCCGGCCAGGGCCACGAGGACGTCATCTGCATCACCCTCGGCACGGGCCTGGGTGGCGGCATCATCATCGGCAACAAGCTGCGCCGCGGCCGCTTCGGCGTGGCCGCCGAGTTCGGCCACATCCGGGTCGTCCCCGACGGCCTGCTCTGCGGCTGCGGCAGCCAGGGCTGCTGGGAGCAGTACGCCTCCGGGCGCGCGCTGGTCCGCTACGCCAAGCAGCGCGCCAACGCCACCCCCGAGAACGCGGCGATCCTGCTCGGGCTGGGCGACGGCACCCCCGAAGGCATCGAGGGCAAGCACATCAGCCAGGCCGCCCGGCAGGGTGACCTGGTCGCCGTCGACTCCTTCCGCGAGCTGGCCCGCTGGGCCGGCGCGGGACTGGCCGACCTGGCGTCCCTCTTCGACCCGTCGGCGTTCATCGTCGGCGGCGGGGTCTCCGACGAGGGCGACCTCGTCCTCGACCCGATCCGCAAGTCCTTCAAGCGCTGGCTGATCGGCGGCGCGTGGCGTCCGCACGCGCAGGTGCTCGCCGCGCAGCTCGGCGGCAAGGCCGGGCTCGTCGGCGCGGCGGACCTGGCGCGCCAGGGCTGACCGCTGTCCGCATCTCTACGGTTGCCCGCCGTGCCCCTTGGGGGAGCGGCGGGCAACTGCGTATGTTGCGGGGCATGCTGCCGAAGTCTGTTACAGAGCCCGACGGTTCTGCCGTGATCCGGGCACTCAGCTACAACATCCGCTCGCTCCGCGACGACGAGGACGCGCTGGCCCGGGTCATCCGGGCCTGCGCGCCCGACCTGGTCTTCGTCCAGGAGGCCCCGCGGTTCTTCCGCTGGCGCAAGCACGCGGCCCGGCTGGCCGCCAAGACCGACCTGGTGGTGCTGAGCGGGGGAGCGACGGCCGCCGGGCCGCTGCTGATGTGCTCGCTACGGGCCTTCGTGGAGCGGACCGAGGACGTCCTGCTCCCGCTGACCCCGGGGCAGCACCGGCGGGGCTTCGCGACGGCCGTGGTCCGCTTCGGGGCGGCGCGGGTCGGGGTCGTCAGCGCCCACCTGTCCCTGGACCGGGCGGAGCGGGCCGCGCAGGCGGGGATGCTGGCGGAGCGGGCCGCCGCGCTGGGTGCGCCGCACGCGATCGTGGCGGCCGACGTGAACGAAGCCCCCGGCGGGCCGGCCTTCGGGCGCCTCACCGAGACCCTGCGGGACTGCTGGACGGTGTCCCCCTGGGGCGGCGAGCGCACCTTCCCGGCGGTGGCGCCGGACCGGCGGATCGACGCGGTGTTCGCTTCGCGGGGGGTGGAGGTCCTCACCTGCGGCGTCCCGGACACCCTCCCCGGCGTAACCCCCCGAGACCTCCACGCAGCCACCGACCACCTCCCGGTCCTGGCCACCCTCCGCCTCCCGGCGTCCCCGTAGCCCGGGCTCGCGCGCCTCAATCGCCGGCGGGGCTGGATGGTGCCGGGTGGAGGCTGGATAGCCCGGAGGTCAATTC
>NZ_JBHWBP010000526.1:0-3754 GCF_042735575.1 Streptomyces sp. NPDC059564
GCGGCGACGCGTAACCGTAAATCGTGGGTGGGGGCGCTGGGAATTCTGTCCCAGCGCCCCTTACTCGTTCTTTACGATGCTGGGCATGAAGGAACCCTCCCGTCAGGCGCGGTGGGAGCGCCGTACGCAGGTCCCGCTGCTGGTGCTCGCCGTGGCCTTCGCCGTCGCCTACGCCGTCCCCATCGTCGCGCCCGACGCGGGCGAGGGGGTGCACCGGGCGTGCACCCACGCGGAGTGGGCGGTGTGGGCCGCCTTCGCGGTGGACTACGTGGTGCGCCTGGGTCTGGCGGGGGACCGCCGGGTGTTCGTGCGGACGCACTGGCTGGACCTGGCGGCGGTGGTGCTGCCGCTGGTCCAGCCGCTGCGGCTGCTGCGGCTGGTGGCGACGCTGATGCTGGTGGGCCGGCGGGCCCGGATGGCTCCGCAGGTGCGGCTGACGACGTACGTGGCCGGGGCCGTGGTGGGGCTGCTGATGTTCGGCTCGCTTGCGGTGCTGAGCGTGGAGCGGGACGCCCCCGCGGGGAACATCAAGAACCTGGGCGACGCGGTGTGGTGGTCCTTCACCACCATGACGACGGTCGGGTACGGGGACCACTCCCCCACCACGGGCCTCGGGCGGCTCGTGGCGGTCGGGCTGATGCTGTCGGGGATCGCCCTGCTGGGTGTGGTGACGGCCAACATCGCCGCCTGGTTCATCGCCCGCTTCGAGCGGGACGACCAGGTGGAGCGGCTCCAGCTGGCGGCCCTGCGGGAGCTGCAGGAAGAGGTACGGGCGCTGCGGGCCGAGGTCGCCAGGCTGGGCGGCGACGGCCCGGGCGGGATGCCCGCCCAGGCCGCCTCCTCCGCCGACCAGGCGGGGGTTACGTCTCCCACACCTTGAACGCCCTGACCTGGTACGGGGACTGGGGCAGCAGGACCCCGTCGCCCGGGTAGGTCTGGAACTCCCCGGTCTCCGCGCACACGTCGGACTGGTAGGTGGTGACGGGGCGCCCGGTCCGGTTGATGAGCGACTGGTAGTTCCCGGCGGGCAGCGCGGTGCAGCTGTTGATCTGGAGAGTGCTGAGGTCGTAGGTCTGCTTGGTGCCCTTGAAGTCCGGTTTCGCCCACAGGCACAGCTCCCCCGCGGCGCAGGACGGCGTGCCCGCCGCGTGCGCGCCGCCGGCGGTGCTCGGGATCAGGGCGGTGGCGGCCAGCAGGGCGGCGGCGAGGGTGGTGGCGCGAGTGGTGGTCCACGTACGCATGACGGCGTCAGCTCCTCATTGACGAGCGGGCCCCGGACGGTTTCCGAAGGCTCCGTGGCACCACGCTGACCTGCGGCGACGGCCGGGCGGAAGGGGCTGCGGGCGGGTCCACCCTGATAGGCGACAGCCCCGCCGGAACCGTCCGGCGGGGCTGTGGGGGGCGTGGGGTTGACCCGGCGGTAACGGCCGGGCGGGCGGATCAGATGTGGGCCGCGCCCGCTCCGGCGGCGGCGTTCGTACCGCGCTTGGTGAAGCAGGCCACGACCGCGGCGAGGACCGCCACGACGCCCGCGACGGTGAAGGCGGTGTTCATCCCGGACACGAAGGTGTCGTGGGCGACCGTGGTGATGGCCCGCGCGACCGGCTCGGGGAGGCCGGGCGGCACCGGGGCGATGCCGACCTGGACCCCCTTCTCCGCCATGTGGAGCTGCTCCGGGGCGAGCGGCGGCAGCTGCGCCCGCTGCCAGTTGTCCCCGAACGTGTTACTGACCTTGGCCGCCATGACCGCTCCGAGGACGGCGGTGCCGAGGCTTCCGCCGACCTGCATGGCGGCCTGCTGGAGGCCGCCGGCGACGCCGGAGAGCTCCAGCGGGGCGTTGCCGACGATGACCTCGGTGGCGCCGACCATCACGGGGGCGAGGCCGAGGCCGAGGAGGGCGAACCAGAGCGACATGGTGAGGGTGGCGGTGTCCGGGGTGAGCCGGGCCATCCCGAAGCAGGCGACGGCGGTGGCGACCATGCCCGCGACGAGCGGGACGCGCGGGCCGGCCTTCGTGATGGCCACGCCGGCCAGCGGCGAGCCGATGATCATCATGCCGGTGAGCGGGAGCAGGTGCAGGCCGCTGTCGACCGGGCTCATGCCGTGCACGTTCTGCAGGTAGAAGGTGACGAAGAACAGGCCGCCCATGAAGGCGAAGGCCATCAGGACCATCAGGACGGTGCCCGCGGACAGCGGCAGCGAGCGGAACATGCCGAGCGGGATCAGCGGTTCGGAGACCTTGGACTCCCAGACGGCGAAGAGCACGAAGCAGATCACCGAAAGGCCGAGGAAGAGCAGGGTCCTGGTGTCGCCCCAGCCCCACTCGGCAGCCTTGATCAGCGCCCAGATCAGGGAGAACATCGCGACCGACAGCAGCACGATGCCGACGAGGTCGAAGGAACGCGGGGCGTTCTCCGCGCGGTGGTCGAGCAGGATGAACAGGCCGAACAGCAGCGCGATGATGCCGACGGGCACGTTGATGAAGAAGACGGACTGCCAGCTGGCGTGCTCGACGAGCAGACCGCCGACGATGGGACCGGCGGCGGTCGAGGCGCCGATGACCATGCCCCAGATGCCGATGGCCATGTTCAGCTTCTCGGCGGGGAAGGTGGCGCGGAGCAGGCCGAGGGCCGCGGGCATCAGCAGGGCGCCGAAGACGCCCTGGGCGACGCGGAAGCCGATGACCAGGCCGACGCCGGTGGAGAGGCCGATCGCGGCCGAGGAGAGGGCGAAGCCGGCGATGCCTATGAGGAAGGTCTGGCGGTGTCCGAAGCGGTCGCCGAGCTTGCCGGCGGTGATCAGGGAGACCGCGAGGGCCAGCAGGTAGCCGTTGGTGATCCACTGCACCTCGGCGAGCGAGGCGCCGAGGTCCTTTTGGATCGCGGGGTTGGCGACGGCGACGATCGTGCCGTCGAGGGTGACCATCATGACCCCGATCGCCACGGCGAAGAGGGTCAGCCACGGGTGGCCGCGCAGTCCGGTGCGGACCGGCGCGGGGCCCGATTCCTTGGCGAGGGTGATCTGACTCGTCATGCGGACAGGCTAGTGACAGCGACTGACACTTCACAAACGGCTCAACGCGACAGTCGCTGTCAGGTCGGTCACAGGTACCCTGACCGCTCACTCAGCGTCAGAAAGGACCCCACGGTGATGACCGACAGGCGGCCGGCACCGGCCGCCCCGGCGGCGGGACTGCGCGAACGCAAGAAGCGGCGCACCCGGGACGCCCTGCTGCGCGCCGCCCTGCTGCTGTTCATCTCCCAGGGCTACGAACGGACCACCGTCGACGAGATCACCGACGCCGTGGAGGTCTCCCAGCGCACCTTCTTCCGCTACTTCGCGAACAAGGAGGAGGTCGCCTTCGCCGTCCAGGACCTCGTCGAATCGCACTTCGTCGCCGCGCTGCGGGCCCGGCCCGCCGCCGAGGGCCCCGTCGCCGCCATGCGGGGCGCGGTGCTCGCCGCCTGGGACACCGTCGAGGAGGCCATCTCCGAGGTGGTCCCCGTCGACCTCTACATGCGGGGATACCAGCTGATCGAGTCCACCCCGGCCCTGCTCGCCGTGCACCTGCGGCGCTCCACGGAGATGGAGGAGCAGATCGCCCGGCTGATCGCCGCCCGCGAGGGTCTGGACATCGACGCCGACCCGCGCCCCCGGGTGGTCGTGGCCGCGTTCTGCGGTGTGATGCGCGTCACCGGCCGCCTCTGGGGCCAGGGCGAGGACGCCAGCGTCGCCGCGATCCGGCGCATGACGG
>NZ_JBHWBP010000527.1:0-3753 GCF_042735575.1 Streptomyces sp. NPDC059564
GCCCAGGGCCGGGACGAGCCGGCCGGGGGCGCGGCCGGCTGGGGAAGGGGTGGCATACACGCAACGACTCCTCGGGGGACTTGATAAGTGAGGTCAATAATTGACCACGCTTATCAACGGCGTGTTGCGCCGATGTGAAACCGTCCGGGTCCGCCCGGCCGCGCGCGGGCGATGGGATACGTTCACCTGCGTGTCTCGACCCGAACCCACCCCCGAAGCGCTCGAGGTCGGCCGGGCGATCCGCGAGTGCCGTACGGCGCGCCGCGTGTCCATGGCCGTACTCGCCGCCCGCTCGGGGCTGTCCCAGCCCTTCCTCAGCCAGCTCGAACGCGGACTGGCCACCCCCAGCCTCAGCTCGATCTACCGCATCGCCGAGGCCCTCGACGTCACGCCGGGCACCTTCCTGCGCCCCCCGGACCGCCCCGGCGTCGTCAGCCACGAGAGCGACCCGCAGGTGATCCGGGTGACGGAGGCCGCCGGACAGGTGGCGCGGGTGCTCATCCCGGGCGGGCGCAGCGGCCTGATGGAGGCCTACGAGCACCACTTCGAGCCCGGCCTGGGCGAGCGCGGCTGGTTCGAGCACCCCGGGGAGGACTTCCTCTACGTACTGGACGGCGAGATCGTCCTGGAGGTCGAGGGCGAGGAACCGCTGAGGCTGCGCGCCGGCCAGAGCGCCCACCACCGGGGCGACGTCCCGCACCGCTGCGCGCTGCCGGCCGGGGGAGCGGCGGCCCGCACCCTGCTGGTCATCGCGAACGCGTAGCGGGTTTTACGCGGGGGCGGGGTGGCGGCGCGCGGCTGCCCTCGCGGGGCGGCGCACCGGCGCGCAGCCGTCCCTACGCGGGCGCCGCGTAGCAGCGCACGGTGACCGTGCGCGAGGCGCTCCAGCGTTGCCCGACCGTGCCGAGCAGGCTCCAGCCGAGTCGCTCGTAGAGTGCGGCGGCCGCGGTGTCGGAGGCCAGTACGTCGAGCACCGGGTGCAGTCCGCGTTCCCCGGCCGCGCGCACGGCCCGCGCCATCAGCAGGGCGCCGGCCCCCCGCCCCCGCGCGGCCAGGGAGACGAACAGCCGGCCGACCACGGCGGTGGCCCGCGCGGGCGCGCCCGTACGGCGGCTCCACAGCCCCGGCGCTGCGTCGCCCGACCCGGCGCGGGACAGGGTGATGTGACCGGCCGTCAGCCCGTCCTGCCCGGCCGCCACCCAGGCGTCGAGGAGCGCGGGCGGCGACAGCCAGTCCGCGGGCCGCTCCGGCCAGTCGCAGGGGTAGCCGTCGGCCTGGTGGACCTCGGCGAGTACGCGTACGCACGCGCCGAGGTCACCGGGTTCGCGGCGGCGGATGTCCATCCGGCCATCGAACCACGGCGGGATCCGGCTCAGGACAGCCGGGTGACCCGCTTGCCGAACGAGGGCTCGGCCAGGTCCGTGCCCACCGCCACCGGCACGGTCTTCGCGCCGGCGCCGTCGCCGACGGTCAGCACGCCGACCTCGGTCCCCGCCTTCGCCGCGTGCGGCACCGGCTTGTCGCCCGCGCCCAGCGAGAGCCGCAGCCGCTGCCCCGGCACGGCGGCCATGGACAGGTCCTTCGTCGCCACCAGCGGGGTCCGGCCGCCGAGCCCGTCGGAGACGTGGCCCACCACCTGTCCCTTGTGGATGACCGGAGCCGAGGCGAGCGCCGTACGGACGGCCTCGACGATCTTCCGGCTGTTCGCCAGCACCAGCTTCAGGCCGTTCGCGCCCTCCGGGTCCGGGCCGTCGACGTGCTGGTCCATCAGCGTGCCGAGGATCAGCGGGGTCTCGCCCCCGACCGTTTTGTACGTCGCCCACGACAGGGTGCCGCCGGCCGCGCTGCTCGAACCCGTCTTGATGCCCATGACGTTGAGGCCCCGGGCGACGAGCAGGCCGTTGTTGTTGATGAGCGGCTCGCGCACCCCCTCGACGGTTTCGCTGGGCAGCGAGACCACCGCGCGGAACGCGTCCTCCTTCATCACCGCCTCGGCGAGCTTCAACTGGTCGACGGCGGTGCTCACCGTGCCGGCGTCCAGGCCGCTGGGGTCCGTGTACGTGGTGTCCTTCATCCCGAGTTCCTTCGCCGCGGCGTTCATCTTCGCGACGAAGGCGTCCGGGGTGGTGGATCCGGTGTCCCAACGGGCCAGCAGGCGGGCGATGTTGTTGCCCGACGGGATCATCAGCATCTTGAGCATGTCCTGCTGGCTGAACTTCGTCCCGGCGGTGAGGCCCTGGATGCGGGACTCGTCCCCGGCCATGCCCTCGGCGACGGCCACCGCGTCGACCTCGACGCCGGGGCCCGGGTCGTTCTTGCGCAGCGGGTGGTTCTTGAGGATCACGTACGCCGTCATCACCTTGGCCACGCTGGCCGTCGGCACCGGCTTCTGCTCGCCGAACGTGGCGATGTCGCCGGAGCCCGGGACGCGGACGGCGCCCTGGCCCTTGGCGGGCCAGGGGATGGAGGTCTCCCCGTCCAGGGTGTACGAATCCTCGCCTGCGACGAGCTGCGCAGCCGGCAGCGGGCGCACCAGCTGCACCCCGGTGGCGGTGGCGGCGAGCAGCAGCACGATCGGGGTCCACACCTTGACGCGGCGGGCGATGGTGCGGCGGGGGGTCTCGGGCGGGGGAGCGGTGTTGGTCAGCTCGGCCAGCAAATCGAGCGGCGGCAGGGGCGCCTCTTGCGTTGCCTCCACGACCTCGGGCCGAGCCGGCCGCTCCGGCTCCGGCTTCACGACCGGAGCGGGCTTGACCTCGAGCGGCTTGAGCGCCACGAACTGACTCGTCCGCTCGGCGTCACTCTCCACCCCGCCCGCGGCGTCGGCCTCGGAGGGGGCCGGCTTCGTGTCCTGTGCGTCGGCTGCGCCGGCCCGGGCGGGGTCCGCCTTGGCCCAGGCCGGGCGGCGCGAGTCGGCGGCACCGGGCTGGGCGGATGCCGCATCGCCTGCGGCGGCCTTCGGGCGCGCCGTGTCTGCGGTGCTGCCGCCGTCCTCCTTGGGCTGGGCGGGGGCCTCGGCTGTCGGGCGGGGGGCGGCGGTTGTGCCGTCTTCCGCCTTGCCTGCGGCGGCTCCTTCGGGCTTCGGGCGTGCCGCGTCGTTGGTGTTGCCGCCGCCTTCCTCCGGCTGGGTTGCGCCATCGGCTCCGGCGGGGGTCGGCTTGGCCCAGGACGGTCGGGCCCGGTTCGGGGTACCGCCTTCCGCGGCGCTCGCGTCGGGCTTCGGGCGGTCGGCGTCCTCGGCGCTGTCGCCGTCACGCTCATGCTGGGTGGCGGCTTCGGCGGGGGTCGCCTTCGCTTCCTCCTGCCGGGTGGGTGCTGCGTCCTCCGGGGTGCCTGCGGCCGCTTCGTCGCCCGCGCCTTCGGTGGTACCGCCGTTCCGCGACGGCCGGGCGGGGTTCGCAGCCACCTGCGGGCCGTCGGGCGCGTCGGCCGGGGGCTGTTCCGGTGTGGTGGGGGCCGGGCCCGCCGGTGCGGGCGGAGTTTGCGCCGCTTCGGCCGACGGGGTGTCCGCCGGGTCCGCGTCCTGGTCGGGGTGCTCGGGCTCCGTGGCCCCGGGGGCCGCGTCGTCCGCGCCGTCCGGCGTGGCGGGGTGCGGGGCGTGGTCCTCCGGTTCAGCGTCGGACAGGGACTCCGCTTCGGCGGGCTCCTGCTCCGCGTCGGCCGGTGCGGAGTTGGCGCCGTTCGCGGGTTCGGCGGGTTCCTCCGGGGTCTGCCCGGGCTTCCGCTTCGTGTCGGCCGGTTCGGCGTCGGCAC
>NZ_JBHWBP010000528.1:0-3739 GCF_042735575.1 Streptomyces sp. NPDC059564
CCGGCACGGGCGACCCCGGCGCGGCCGGGGCCGGCGGCGGGCGGCGCGGCAGTGCCGCCGGCGGGGCACAGCCCGGTGTGGACGGGACCGTGGGCAGCGGGGTGTACCCCGGCGGAACCGGCGGAGCCAGGCGGCGGGGGATCGGGGCCTGGGCTCGGAAGTGGGTGCGGGGGGAGGGGGCCGTCGAGGCGGTGGAGGTCGCGGCCGAGGTGATGGCGGCGGCGGTGCCCGACGACGACGATCCGGCGGCGCTGCTGCTGGCGGCGCTCGGGCCCACCGGGCGGCTGTGGTCGCGCGGGGCCGGGCATCCCGGGTTCCTGGAGGTCGGGCTCGGCGCCGGGAGCCGGGTGGCGCTGCGCGCGTGCGGCTCGCTCGGCGTCGCGGGGCCGCGGGCGCGGCTGACGGGCGTGGCCCGGTCGGTGATCGCCCAGCTGGCCGGGCTGCACGCCCCGGCGCAGCTGGAGATCGTGCTGCTGGCGGCGGACCGCGCGCGCCCCGTCCAGGAGCGGCGCCGCGACTGGGGCTGGCTCGGCTGGCTGCCCCACGTACGGCCGGCGCACGGCCAGGACTGCCGGCTGCTGCTGGCGTACGACCGGGAGCAGGCGGCCGCCCGGACCGGGGAGCTGACCCGGCGGCTGGACGACAGCGCGCTCGGCACGAACTGGGCCGCCGCGGACCCGGCGGCGCTGCGGCAGGCGGCGTACGCCTACGAGGGGCCCCGCACGCTGGTGGTCCTGGACGGCGATCCCGGCGCGGGCGCCCTGCGCGACGTGACGGCCCGCCTCGCCTCGCACGGGCCGGCCGCGGGCATCCACGTACTGGTCCTCGCGGAGGCGCCGGCCGCGACCCCCGCCTCCCCCGTGGCGGCGACGTACGAGGCGGCCTGCGCGGCCGCCCCGGCGTTCCGGGACTGCGGTACGGCCGCCCTGCTCAGCGGGGACGTCGCCACGGCGCTACGGTCCTTCGCGGTCGCGGGCGGCAGGCCGCAGCCCCCCGGGGAGACGGCCGTCGCGGACGGGGTCTCCGCCGCCTGGGCGGAGCGGTTCGCCCGGGCCCTGGCCCCGCTGCGCGCGGACGGCCCGGCCGCGGAGGGCGCCGGGTACCGCCCGGCGGCGGCCAGCCTCCCGGCGGCGTCACGGCTCCTCGACGAACTCGGCCTGGCACGCGCCACCCCGGCCTCCCTGATGGCCCGCTGGGCGGCCGCCACCGACCAGGGCCAGGGCGTCGGCGGCCGCGCCGAGATCGTGCTCGGCGCGGGCCGGCGCGGCCCGGTCGGCGCGGAGCTGGTCCACGACGGCCCGCACCTCCTGGTGGAGGGTCCCGCCGGGAGCGGCCGGACGGAGCTGCTGCGTTCGCTGGCGGCGTCCCTGTCGGCGGCGGCCCGCCCCGACCGCCTGGGCCTGGTCCTGCTGGACGGCGCCGGCGGGGAGCGCGGCGACGGCCTCCTGCCGTGCACGGAGCTCCCGCACGTGTCGGCCCACCTGGTGGCCTCGGACCCGCTGCGCATGCGGGAGTTCGCGCAGGCCCTCGGCGCCGAGCTGAAGCGCCGCCACGAGCTGCTGGACGGGGTGCCGTTCGCGGAGTGGCACGCGGGCCGGGAGCTGTCGGACCGGATGGTGGCGCCCCGCCGGCCCACCCCGGGCGAGCTGCGCGGCGACCTGGATCCGCAGCGCACCGGCACCCTGCGGCTGCGGGCCCAGACGCCGCGCGCCGACCCGGCGGCGGCGGGCCCCACTCCCCTGCCCCGGCTGGTGCTGCTGGTGGACGACTTCGACGCGCTGGTGGCGCCGGGTCTGGGCAGTACGGGCCGCCCGGCGGCCGGTTCGGTGGTGCGGATCCTGGAGGCGGTGGCCCGCGAGGGCGCCCGGCTCGGGGTGCACCTGATCGCGACGAGCGCCCGCCCGGACCGTACGGCCGACACCGAGCTGGCCCGCCGCGCCACGCTGCGGGTGGAGCTGGACGCCCCGGACCAGCCGGGCCCCGGCCGCGGTGTGCTCCGGTACGCGGACGGGCGCGCGGTGCCGTTCCAGGCGGGCCGGGTCACGGGCCGGATCCCGCGCACGGCGACGCTGCGGCCGACTGTGGTGCCGGTGGAGTGGGACCGGATGGGTGATCCACCGGCCCGCCGCCCGGTGCGCGAGCTGGGCAACGGCCCCACCGACCTGGCGTTGCTGGCCAGCGCCCTCGACCGGGCCTCCCACCTGGTGTCGGCGATACCGGTGCTGTTCCCGCCCGCGCCCTGAAGCCGCGCACCGCCCCCGCGACGGCCCCGTCACGCGGTATTGCGGGGGCGCGCGGGTCGGCGTAGACCTTGTGGTCCGGGACACACCACGGGCATCGGGGGCACAGCCATGCGCAAGCAGGGAACGAGCCGTACGAGGATGGGCTGGGCGGCCCTGGCGGCCGCGGGCGCGCTCGCGCTGTCGGCGTGCGGGGGCGATCCGCAGCCGGGGCGGGAGGAGTCCGGGCCGGACGCATCGGCCGCGCCGCGCGTGGAGTTACCGAAACTTCCCGGGGAGAAGCTGGAGGTCGCGGCGGTCTGGACGGGCCCGGAGCAGGCCAACTTCACCAAGGTGCTGAAGGAGTTCGAGAAGCGGACGGGTGCCACCGTCACCTTCGTCCCGGCCCAGGACCCGATCGTCACCTTCCTCGGCTCCAAGATCGCGGGCGGTCAGCCGCCGGACGTGGCGCTGCTCCCGCAGGTCGGGGCGCTGGCCTCGGCGGTGAAGAACAAGTGGGCGCAGCCGGTGGGCCCGGAGGCCAAGGCGCAGCTGGACGCGAACTACTCGGCGGGCTGGAAGGCGCTGGGCGCGGTCGACGGCACCCAGTACGGGGTGTACTACAAGGCGGCGAACAAGTCGCTGATCTGGTACAACGCGAAGGCCTTCGAGGCGGCCGGCGTGCAGGTCCCCAAGACGTGGAAGGACCTCCTGTCCGCGGCCGACACCCTGTCCGCCTCGGGCACCCCGGCGGTGTCGGTGGCGGGCGCGGACGGCTGGACGCTCACGGACTGGTTCGAGAACGTCTACCTGTCCCAGGCGGGTCCGGAGAAGTACGACAAGCTGGCCAAGCACGAGCTGAAGTGGACGGACGACAGCGTCAAGCAGGCACTGACCACCCTCGGCGAGCTGTTCGGGCGCAAGGACTTCCTGGCGGGCGGCACGAGCGGGGCGCTGGCGACGGAGTTCCCGAAGTCGGTGACGCAGACCTTCACGGGCGGCGACCGGCCCGCGGCGGCGATGGTCTTCGAGGGCGACTTCGTGGCGGTGAACATCGCGCAGACCGAGGCGAAGGTGGGCGAGGACGCGCTCGTGTTCCCCTTCCCGGCGGTCGGCGCGAAGGCGCCCGTGGTCTCGGGCGGTGACGTGGCGGTGGCGCTGAAGCCGTCGAAGGGGGCGCAGGCGCTGCTGACGTTCCTGGCGTCGGCGGACGCGGCGGAGATCCAGGCCCGCGCGGGCGGTTTCGTCTCCCCGAACAAGGCGGTGGACCTCGCGGCGTACCCGAACGCCATCCAGCGGGACATCGCGAAGGCGCTGATCGCGGCGGGCGACGACTTCCGCTTCGACATGTCGGACCAGGCTCCGGCCGCCTTCGGCGGGACCCCGGGGGCCGGGGAGTGGAAGACGCTCCAGGACTTCCTGGCGAACCCGTCGGACGTGGCGGGCACCCAGGCGAAACTGGAGGCGGACGCGGCCAAGGCCTACGGGAACTGATCCCGTGACGGCCACGGTCGACAAGG